>DATHGB010000023.1 GCA_035317825.1 Candidatus Saccharimonadales bacterium
CACTATGGCAAACACAGCAGCAAGCGGTTTCCCACGCCGAACGATTGATTTAAGTGCATACATGTTTGTATATCTCCTTTTTGTTTTTATATTTGTCCCTAAATAAGGGGTTCATGGCGAATAATACCATAACCACCATGGGTAATGCAATGACTTATCCACAACATTTCATCATTTTATAAGTTTTAGGGAGCATTCACCTCTAACTCCCCTTCTGCTATACTACGAGCAAATTATGAATCACTACATCCAAGCCACGAAAACTTACATCACAACTCACAGAAAAAAACTTGCCATCGGGGCAGCAGTTATCCTTGGCATCATCGTTTTAATAACCGCTATCGTACTATTTGTACGCAATAGTACACCTAAAATTGTTTATCAGCCAGCTAACGCTTGCGGTCTGATTACCCTTACCGAAGCGAAAGAATTGCTCGGCAATAATACACTTAATAGCAATGCAAATAACCCCGTTGTTTCAGGTAATACTGCAGCTAGCAGATGCGGCTACACTGACGGCAATCCCGACACAAACAATATGATCGTCGCGGCGATTATTGTCCGCTCAGGCGTCAATGATAAGGGCGTACAGCAAAACAAAACTGACTTTGAGGCTGGCAAACCAAGCAAAAATATTGAGACCGTAAAGAATTTGGGCGATAGTGCTTACTTTAACCAGAAACTTGGCCAGCTCAACATCCTCGACGGCCGTGAATGGATTATTTTGAGCTATGGTGTCGGATCAGCACCCGAAGCTAACACTGTAGATAAAGCAATTGAACTAGCTCGTAAAGTCCTACCTGCGTTTTTGACAAACAAGTTTTAATAAACTGGTATAACTACGGCCGAAAAATCACCAGCGAAATGACCGGCTGGTGTCGAATTTGAAATATTCACGATCATACTAATCGTGTAGTCGGTGCGCCCAGATTCGGTTGGACTATGCGCCACTACGCTCCCGCTCACATACTTAAACAGATTGGGTAATTTGTAATCATCGTTGACAACACCAAAGCTCATCTGGTCAGATGGCACCTGGACTGGACCAGCACCCACGTTCGGGGTCGTATTAGCGCTCGCATTAATCGCAAACTGCTCCGTCCCCGGACTGGACGCAGTTGGCGTGGTTGGCGTGTGAAGCGTGTGGCCACCGTATTTCGGTGGATCACCCATAATCTGTAGCGTATAGCCGCCGCTCAAATAGTTACGGATACGCACGGTCATAGTTTTAGTTGCCGTGCTTTCGGTGGTTAGCACGCCAAGGTTTGACACGCCTGGGTCAATAATCACTTCAAGAAGCGGTTCGGAGTCGGTTACGGAACCAAACTTTGCCGAACCACCGCTACTCTTGCTGTCGCCGGATGTCATATCGCCGATCGATGTCTTGGCGCAATACTGGCTTGAGCAGCTTTGCGACGTTGATCCAACACCAAACTGCGTTTCGGTTATCTGATAGCTGTCCGAGGTTGATGTTTCCGCAAATGCCGTACCTGCGCTACCACTAACAATAAGCGCTGTTAACAGCATAAGTTTTGAGTATTGCCACAGTCCCTTTTTTCGCATAAGCTTTATGTATATATTATCACCTACGGCCAGTAAAAATACAACTAGCGTCAAGCTGATAAGTATAGTAAGCTATGCATAAGTATAAACGTAAATCATACGCGTAAAAAAATACAAGACCATGGAGCCTGACAAAAACACACCCCCGGACACCGAAAACCAGCATCCTGCGGAAGAGCCGCAAGCTCCAGCTGATGCGCTCAGCCGTACTCCTGATGATCTTGAAAAAGAAAAGACCGACCAAGCGGCTGCAGATGCCGACCCAAACGCTTCCTCAGAACAGCCGACCGATAAAAAACTTTCACCTATTAAGCGTTTCTTTCGCAAGGTGAACATATACCTTTTGATTTTCGTGTTGCTGATTGTGGTTGCCGGTGTCATAACGGCTGTTAATTACCTAAACAGCCAAAAGCCCCCGTCCGAAGCGGGCATTGAAGCCCAAGGACTTACCGAAGAAGCCCTCAAACAACTCGCTAACACCGATGCAACGGTTGGCAGCACATCACAAACGCTCACCATTCAAGGTAACGCCATTATTGCGGGGCAAACGCTCATGCGTGGCACCCTGAACGTCGCGGGTAATTTTCAGACTGGCGGCAGCATCCAAGGCCCAAGCCTCACCATTTCGGGCGCTTCGAACCTTGGAGAGGCCCAAATTAACAGCCTGCAAGTTGCGACCAATACCGCTGTGCAAGGTAGCACAACGCTACGAGACTTGAATGTTTCTGGTACGTCGTCATTCGGCGGCGCTATGACCGCTTCGCAAATTACCGTTACTCGGCTTATTCTGAGCGGCAATGCCGTACTGCAGGTTCCGAACCACATCAGCTTTACCGGTCCATCACCAAGCCGTACCATTAATGGCGGCGTCGTTGGTAGCGGCGGTTCGGCATCAATTAACGGATCGGACACTGCGGGAACAATAAACATCAACACGGGCAGCAACACCACTGCCGGTTGTTTCGCGCGCATTAATTTCCAACAAGCATTCACCAACCAACCGCATGTAATTGTCAGTCCGGTGGGCGTAGCAGCCGGACAAACCCAGTATTACGTAGACCGTAGCAATAACGGCTTTAGTATCTGTACTGCTGTTCCTGCCCCTGCTAACCAGGTCTTTGCGTTCGACTACTTTGTGACAAACTAGACGTCAACAAACACGACAACGCGGTTGGCTTTCACGTGCATGAGCGCCCGTGATATTTTGACCGTTTTCAGTCCTTGTGGCGTCCCTAGACTAAGCGTACAAGGAACAAGCATACATAAAAAGTTATGATGCCGCGGTAGAATATCGAACGGACCAACGTCGTTGACGGCGCTCACACTGTACGCTTCGCCTTCGAAATAGATCTTAAACGGAGCATAAACTTTGACCGCCATAGTTGGCTTGCTTGTGGGCGTCTGAGCGGGCTGTTCGACCTGGCTCGGCTCTGGCTGTGTTGCTTCTTCTGCCATTATTTTTCCTCTTGGGCAGACTCGACTGAATCGGCAACAGCTGCCGCAACCGGACTCTTGTCAGCGTATTCACCTAATTTGGTATCCTTTGTCTCCATCTTGCCGATAATCTCTTCAACACCATCGAGTGTTTTTTCGCGCGTCATATGCTCACCTGCTACGCCGGTCACCTTTTCCATGACGTTAAACCGTTGTTTGAAGAATTCGATGAGCTGTTTTGCTCTGTTGTAATCCTCGCGGTCTTCGCTTGAAAGTTCAGACTCACCAATAATAGCGATGATTCCTTTGAGCGACTCGTACTTTTGCAAAATTGCCGTTGCCCGGGTGGCAAGGTCGTAATGCCGCTCGCCAACCACTTCTGGTGTTAGCAGGCTCGATTTTGATGCCAAGATATCGACTGCCGGTCGGATACCCTGTGCCGCCACCGCACGTGAAAGTACGATGGTCGAGTCGAGCTCATGCTGGATCATCTGCACCGCCGGGTCGGAAAGATCGTCGGCCGGCACGTAGATTGTTTGCAGCGCGGTAATTGAGCCGTTTGCATTAGTCGACAAGCGGTCCTGGAACGTCTTGATGTCGGAGAAGACCGTTGGCTGGTAGCCACCCTCAGCCGGTGTTTGGTCGATAATCGTCGAGACCTCGTTTCTAGCCTGGATGTAGCGGTACATATTGTCAGCAAACAGCAGCACGTCCTTTTTTTGATCGTCACGGAAATATTCGGCAAGTGTGATAGCGGAAAGACCGATCAAACTACGCTGGACCGGATTTTCGTTCATCTGACCAAAGAACATAGCGGTTGTTTTTAAAAGACCGTTATCAGCAAGGGTCTTGTAGAGCTCATGCCCCTCACGAATACGCTCACCAATACCGGCGAACATACTAATCGCGCCCGAACCTTCGGCAACGTTGTTGATAATTTCCATCGTCAGTACCGTCTTGCCCACACCGGCACCACCGACAATACCAATTTTACGGCCTTTGACGAACGGGGTAAAGAAATCGAGGACCTTCAGGCCTGTTTCAAGCACTTCGTCGGAGCGATTTACAAGGCTTGTCTCCCGGAAGGCTGGCGAGAAAATCGGGCGCTTAATCATTTTGTCTAGTACCGCTTGATCCAGCTGCGGCTTGCCGTCGATCGGACGCCCCATAGCATCCCACACGCGGCCAATCATTTCTTCACCTACGGGAATCTCGAGGCTGCGCCCGCTGCGCGTCACCGACTCACCCTTTTGGATACTGTAATCACCACCGATGTTCAGACACACTGCCATATCACTGTTCGTCAGACTACTGACGAGAAGCGGCGACTTTTTCTCGTTGTCAACGTAAAGCATTTCATTGAGATCTGGCATACCTTCATCGAACCGGACCTTAATAACCAGGCCCTTGAGGGTACGGACGACGCCCTTTTTATACACTGTTTGTTCGCTCATTATTCTGCTCCTCCGGCACGTAATTTTTTGAGACCGGCCATAGATTCTTTCAACCTGGTGTCGACTTGGCTACGTTTGGCACGGTTATATTCGGTATGGAGCTCACTAGCATTGTCGATCGAGCGTTCTTTGGCGGCAGACATAGCCTTGAACCGGCTTGCAACCTGGGCCAGACGACTATCATAAATAAATTGCGAAATCGTTAGGCGCAAAATCGAATTCTCTAAATATGCTGCCACAGCGTAAGAGCTCGGCTCGAAAATATATGTTTTTTCAGTCACCATATCATCACCTAGGATGGACAGGTCAGCCACGCGACCCTTGCTCGAAACAACATCGCTGAGATCGACGTCTTTGATTTCTTGCTGGGAAAGCGAGATGTAATTTTGATAAAAAATTCGGCTTTTGGCGTATTTCCTAATGATGGCCATCAGCGGGTCGACATTGATATAATCATGCTCGGGCAGATCGAAATAATACGTATGATCGATGTGCGCTTGCTTAAGTTTAAGCGCACCATGGTGGCCAACGACTAGCACATCGTTTTTCGTCTCGTCATAGCGTTCGACAACCTTGCGGATGAGACGATTGTCGATATCGCCGCTCAGGCCGCCCTTGGCGGTGATGAGGATCAATAGTTCTTTGTTAATCGGCGTTTCGTCTATCGTACGTCCAAAGTTAAAGAATACGTCGACACGGATCTGCTTGTAAATATTCCAGACTTCATCAAAAAATTGATTACTGATCAGTACCTTATTTTTCGTCTTGGCAATCTGCATGCTACTCAGGGTTTCGAGCGCCGATGTCAAGCTAACTACAGAACGGACCGAAGCTTCCTCTCCCTTAATTTCAAGTGGGCGACGCATCTACTTTTTCTCCTCTTTAGAGGTCTCGGGCTGTTTGTCGTCGGCTTTTGCTGGTTCTGCAGGAGTAGGAGCATTAGCTTCAGCTGCTGCATGTTCTGCCTCTTCGGTCTGACGCGTCTTCTCTAGCTCGATCTTCGCAGCCTTCTCGATTGCTACTTTCTTCACTTCGTCGATCGTCGTCACCTCGGCCTTGAGCGCCGCTTCGAGTTCATCGAAGTTGCCAACCATGTCTTTGTCTTCTTGAAGTTTTGCCGCGTACTCGTGAACTTTTTCCTTCAGTAATTTAACATTGATAATCTCCTCGGGCCTGCTTCCGAGCACGATACTCATCAGGAACTGCTGGGCGGCAAAACTATAAATTTCACCGATTGCCTGGTTCATTAGCTTAAACAAGACTTTACCCTTATCGTAATTAGCCTGTGAGTCAGCACTGAGCTCGGTACCGAAGTGAGCGTACTCCTCGGCCGTTCGGTAGCCAGCTAATGTCAGGTTGAGCTTGTCGGCGAACCCTTTTTGCCGTTTGTTCTGACCAACACCACCGACACGTGTCACCGAGAGGGCCGTGCTGACTGCTGGACGCATAGTATCCTTGAAAATTTTCTCGTCCAAAATCCATTGGCCGTCCGTTATCGACATGACGTTAGTTGGCAAGTAGGCAGTAATGTCACCACCTGGCGCGTAGATAATTGGGATAAGGGTTTGACTCGCGTGATTTGATTCCGTCTTGCCGCCACGCTCGAGCAGGCTAGAGTGCGTATAGAACATATCACCCGGGTACGAGTCGCGACCCGGCGAAACGCCTGCGATCAGTGAGATTTCGCGGTACGCTTGGGCGTGCGCTGTCAGGTCATCATAAATCACCAGCGTGTCCATGTTGAGCTTGTGCCAAAAGTACTCACCGTGCGCCGCACCAACATACGGCACTAGATAGGTAAGGATTAACGACTCAAACGAGTTAGATACTACCACGATAGCTTTTTTGAGAGCGTCGTTTTTTTCCAGATTATTTACTAGCTCCGCCACGTCGTGCTGACGTTTGGCGATCAGCACGTAAATCACAGTGATATCGGTGTTTTTCTGGTTAATTGCTACCTGGGCAGCCAGCGCTGTCTTGCCCACCTTGCTATCCCCAAGCATCGCCATACGCTGTCCACGCGCCAGGGAATACTCGAGATCAAGAATTGTCACGCCTGTCTCGACTGGCTTATCGAGCAACTCGCGCTCATAGAGCATCGGCGCAGAGTGAAACACGTCCCACTCCTGATCCGCCTGAATCACGCCCTTACCATCAAGCGGCTCACCGAATACGTTAACGACACGGCCGATAAAGTTCTTTCCTACCGGCGTCATAATGTCACGTGACTCGATAACGCACACTGCGCCTACACGGAGCGGTGACGAATCGAGTTTCATTACCACCACGTGGTCTTCGAATATCTCATGCACGTAACCGCGTGTGTCATCGTCAAAACGTACGACGGCATGGACGTTCGTCGGGTGCAGACCATTGGCTTTGACCATGAACGAATCGATACCAATAATCTCGCCAACCGGGTTGCCGCTGCTCACCAACTTTTCAAATATCTTACCTGCTTCCACGAAGTATCTCCAGTTCTTTTACGAGCACCTCGTGCTGACTTTTTAGCACCGTGCGCAAACTGAAATCATGTACATGGTTAGGTGTTCGTAAATACACCCCTGCAACTAAGGCTGGCTGTATACCTACTGAAATAACCGACTGCGGATGTACCGACGTACGCAACCACTGTACGAGTTGCCCTAAACTTTCGCCGTCAGCCGTGACAGCAAATGTCATATGAATAACGGGTACATTTTCTTTTAAAAGACGTAGCTGCTTAATAATTTCGCCGCGCTCTTTAGCATTGCCAGGTTTAAGCGCGTTTTGATTCAAAAAATCAGTAAGCTGGGGAGACAACGCCAGCTGAGTAGGTTCGTTCGTTCCTACTTTAGAACGGACAGACGCCGTAGTGAGATCGTTATCAACTCGCTCAAATTCACTTACCAAACGCGAGATATCACTTTTGCTCACCACATTTGGCGACAACACAAAATCGGCATGTGTTTTTATTTGGGATTCGTTCATAATTTCATATCGTCCAAGATGGCCTGCTTGTTATCCTCCATCTGCTGAATGATTGATGGTAGTTGCGCCTTTAGGTCATATTGGTCGCCTAAAGCACCTAGCAAATAGTGTTCGATAACCCGAGCCATATTTCCTTCAAACGCACGCATTAGTGCTTCCTCTTGCTTGGCAATATTTTCTTGCAATGTCGTAATAAGCTTTTGCGATTGTTCTTGCACAGCCTGCACGCTGCCGTTTAGCGTCTGGAGAGCTGCGTCCTGAGCTTCTTTTGTGGCTGTCATTCCAGCCATATTTTTTTCAAACAGACTCGTCGCCATGACATTTTGATTGGCGATACTTTTTTGCAGTGTCGCACTTAACTGTTGGTGCTGTTCCTGCACGGCTTGCGCACTACTGCTGAGCGATTGTAGGGCTGTATCCTGCGCGTCTTTGAGCACCTTGCCATATTGGCTAAACTGGTCGTCAAGCTGTTTGGTTATATGCTCTTTAAGCTCGTCATTAATTCGAACGATACTTGCATCAAGCCGGCCGACTACATGATCTTTGAGCTCCGTATTAACTTGGACAATAGTGGCATCGAGATCTTCTTTGAAGAGTCTCGCGTTTTCGTTAATGACCTTTTCGAAATACAAACGGCCATGGTTACGCAATTCCTCGCGGAAGTTTTCGTCAAGAAAGTGCCCTTCAAGCTCGGCTGCTTCTTCGTCAGACAATCCATTTTGTGATTTTTGTTTGTGAAATAATCCCATGTTAACCACCCCCTTCGTGCATCATAGCCTCAGTAGTAAATATACCGCAAATAAGCCGACAATTAAAATCAATATACTAGTCAATATAATCCCGAAAAGCGCTCTGAAGATTGATTTTTTCGACATTGGATTACGACCGATTGAAACAACCCCGTTCCGCACGCCAGAATACACGATTACAATTGCCGCGATAACACTCACGACCGTAATGGCAATGCTCAGATAAATACGGATCGGACTCACTTGTTTTTCAGCGATGGCCAGCCCAACCCGTTCAAGGAATGGTGGTACCTTGACTTTGGTACTCTTTTGGTTCGGATTACTCCTGATGTCGATAGTGACCGGAATCTGGCCAAGTGTTACCGTCTTATTCTCTTTACCCGCCGTATCTTTGAGTGCCGTAGTGCCAAGGGTGACGCTCTTACCATCAAATGATGCGCCAGCCCGCCCAAACACTGTCTTTTCTTCAGTACCTGCCTTCATAGCAACACCGTTGACCGATGAAAGCGTCACATAGTCGCCAGATGCAATTGGACCACCCTGCGTGCTTACCAGCACGTTATACGTGCCCGCTACCGCTACGAACGTTTCATTTTGGAGTCCTTCATTCGTGACTGCGAGCGGCAACTGGTTGCGATCAACTATCACGCCGAACATATTCTGCAAATCAGACTGGGTTGCGATTTTGACACGATTCGAATCCTTGCCAGTTAGCTGCACGATCGCGCCAGTATCAAGCGGCGTGTCGGCAGCATAGCCTTGCGCGCTTCCACCCCCGTAACTTTCTGCCGACACAGGCACAAAAGCGGCTGTAGCCGCTACTACGATAACCGCCAAGCTAAGAATAATTCGTGATATTTTCACAGTTTGTTTATGCTCCAAGCGCCTGTCATATATTTGAGCTCATTATACCATAACCTTGATGTGTTCTAGATAGTTTACCAAGGTGCTGTGACGGCACATGCCATAGTCGTAGCAAAACAGTGTCCGTCACAGTATAAAAATGTTGTCACGGGTAAATGCTAATGCTACAATAATACCAAGCTTTTTGATGGCACCACACATCTAAGTGAAATAAACATATTGTTCTCATCTAACAGATGTGAAATAGAAATATATATAAACATATAAAATGTGGTGCCACCTTTCCACCGGTATTGGCCTCCTTCGTTCGCTACGATTTGTAGCGCTAGGTTTGCTGTTTGTTGCGTTAAGTACAACGCTATTATTAGCTAGTACTTCTCACGCGGCACAGAACACTACCAAAACGATTAGCTTTCAAGGGCGTCTGCAGACTTCGGCAGGGGCCGTGGTTGCTGACGGCCATTATAATATCCAGTTCAAGATCTACCAGGGTGGCGCAGGCACGGCAGCGGGCAATCCTGGTGGCTCTTTGAAATGGACGGAGACATACATCAACAACGGCGGCGATAGCGGTGTCGAGGTAAAAAACGGCTTCTTTTCAGTCAATCTCGGCTCAGTTAATCAGTTCGGAACAAGCGTTGATTGGGATCAGGACACATTGTTCCTATCGATGAACGTTGCAGGAAGCGCTACGGCATGTACGGCATTTGACACTGCCCCTTGTGCTGCTGATGATGAGATGCTCCCAATGAAGCGCGTAACCGCTACGCCATACGCCATCAACGCCGGCGCTGTTGGCGGCAAAACAGTTGATCAGCTTATCCAGAACACCGCCACCTTGCAATCAAACACCAACATTGCCCTTCAATCGGCGGGCGACGCGGATATCACTGCCTACATCCAGGGCCGCACCAACCAGACTGCAACCAACTTCCTCGTCAAGCAAGGGTCGGCCCAAACCGGCAAAGCCCTCGATATTCAGGGAAGCAGCGGAACCAGCCTCTTCAATATCGGTGCGAACGGCTCGCTTAACCAGGCTGGTGCCGCTCACTTTGCCAGTCCCTTAGATGTCACAGTCAGCAATTCATCGGTTAACAGCCTACCTGTTCGTATTGCCCAGCAAGGAACGGGTGACGTCGGTATCGAACTGGCGGCAACTGGTTCAAGTAAATACTCTTTAGGCATCGACGCAACCGATGGCTCTTTCAAAATCGCTAGTTCGGTCGCAGCTGGTGCGACCAGCAAACTAGGTACTAATAGCATCGGTTCGAGCAACAGTGGCGGTAACTATAGACACGTCCAGGCAAATAAATACACCGCCACACAGACCGGGCCTGTTATGAATATGTCGGTATACGTGAATGACTTTGATTCCTTCTGTCCAAATATTCAGCTCGGCATCTATGCAGACAACGGAAGTGGCACGGCACCGGGTGCACTCCTCGGTAGCTCGGCGGCGACTGCTGCAACGACTGGCTGGAATACTCTACAGTTAACATCCTCTGCCAGCGTCGCAAGTGGCACCACTTACTGGCTTGGTGTATTTACCGCTTGTGATGACACGCTGAAGTACACCCCTAGCACGGGTACGCGTGCGCATATGGATGACGCCTCGTCACTTCCTAGCACGTTTAGCGCTAGTGCGACCGGTAGCGGCCTGGTGTCGCTGTATGCAACCATCGATACGAGCAGCGGTGTCGTCGACTCATTCGGTGGAGATGCTGCTGTCTTTGATCTAGGTCCCACAGGTGATGCAACCTTTAAGACTTCGACGAATAGTAATACTGCCTTCCAGGTACAGAACTCGGCTGGCAATGACCTTCTGTCGGTCAATAGCGATGATGCCAACGGCGCTCCGAACGTACAAATTGGTAGCGGATCCGGTGATGGTACGCCAACCCTGCTTACCCTCGACCAAGCTGGCTCAGCACCAACCATCGTAAACGAAGAGGCGATGCTTGGCAGCATGTACTACGACACCACGCTTGGCAAAGTACAGTGCTACGAAGCGAGTGGATGGGGTTCGTGCGGCTCTAGCCCTGACACTTTCGTAACTCTCACCCCGGAGTATTCCAACACAGTCACTAATGGTAGCGGTCTCGGCACCATGACCACAGACCTTTGCTCCGATACGCTTAATATCAACGACGGCAGTTCAGCACAACCAACGATTTGTGGCACCAACGAAACATACAACTTCTACAATTGGATGTCTTCGCAAGGATCAGCTCAGACCAAGAGCATTTATGTCACCTACAAGCTACCATCTAACTTCAAGAACTTTACCGCCGGATCAACATCGCTAATGGGCCGCACTGACAGCACAAATTCCACTGTCACCTACCAGACCTACCGCAATAGAAGTACGGGTCTGACAGCCTGTGGTTCGGCCGTATCGGTATCAACTGGTTCTCAATCCACGTGGCAGACAGCAACCAGCGGCGGTAGTGCCGACCCATCAGCTTGCAGCTTTGCAGCGGGCGACAGCATTGTCTTTAAAATCAATCTCACGGCATCAAATAACGCGAACGCCTACATTGCCAACCTTGGCTTCACGTTCAGCAACAATTAGCCTCTATTGGTGCGTCATCCCTGTTATGCTAAAATGACCACAGTAGTTAAGCGCTGGGTGTTTAGGAATATGGAATTTATAAAACCAAACAGATACGACAGAGGACGGCCACAGCGTAATGCACCACAGCCTGGTGATTCTAGACCTATCGACTCCCCCCATCCGGTCCAACAGGCTACGCTAGCCGATAGCGGAGTTGATGACGCTCATATAGGTACGCCTCCTCAGCCTTTATATGTCACCACAAAAACGGCGGTCATATCATATGCTCGCCAATTCCTATTTACTAAAAAAGCCATCATCGTCAGTCTCGTCATCGTGGCGGTTGCCGGTTCTTTGGCTACGGGGTTGTTGGTCCACCAGCGCGACATAGCCAAAAATTCCAGCACCCACAAACCGAATGAAGCCGTTGAGGATCTTGAGTACCAAACAATCTTACCGGATGGCAAATCAATCAGTGAACTTGGTGGCTGGAAACGTGTCAGTCCGTCCAAAAACGACCCAGTATTTGCCTATGTCGACAAAATCGGTGACACCTCTATCAATGTCAGTGAGCAGCCGTTACCTAAATCATTCATAGGTGACGTCGACAATCAGGTCGCCGAACTCGCTAAAAAATTCAATGCTACGGCCAAAATCGACGCTGGCGACATCAAAGTCTACGTAGGCACGTCGGCCAAGGGGCCGCAATCTGCAATATTCACGAAAAATAGCCTACTGATCCTGATCAAGTCCCAGGAAAAAATCGATGATGCTGATTGGGCAAAATACACCGAATCACTTAATTAGTACCTAGGTACTAATGAGAACTTTTGTACTTTTCAATCGACTGCGCGACTTTGCTGTCGGGTTTGAGGTTCTCATAAAATAGCACCTGGTCTTTCGAAATGACCATCTTGTCTTCTGGACCATGAATTTCGTCACCGAGCTTGATGAGCTGAACATTGTTCTGATCGGTTGATGTTTTCTGAGGGTTTTTAGAATCATCGGTTTCTGCGCTTGCTGGTGCTTGCAGGTAATAGATGTCGGTCAGTTGCATGTACTCGTTATTAACTTGTTTGAGTTTACCGAAATAGATCTGACCGTTAGGGAAGAAAACTGCCTGGTATTTGCTACCGTCGATTGCCGCGCCAGTATTATTCTGCATGTTCGACCATGCGAACCAACCTACAACGCCAAGAATAGCGATAATAATCGCAACAATAGGCAACATGAATCGTTTCAACGATTTCTTTTCTTTTTTAGCCTGGTGCGGTGGAGCTGCTCTATTCACGGTCGTTGGCTCAACTTTTACTGGCTGTGGCTCTTCTGGCTGACGACGCTCGGGTCTGCTTATGACTCTTCTGTCTGCCGGTTGTTGCGCACGAAAGGGTCCCCCATCCATGTATGTCTTCTCCAATTACCCGTTATTAATTACTCTCGTTGGCACTATCATACCATAAGGGGTATGGGTTAATCAATGAGCCTTAATCTATGTGTTGGGGATCATCCGGAAGCACTTCGGCCATCGTTTCATAAAAAACAATCCGCTTCACTCTTGCATACAATAGCGCAGCTAGACACATCGCGCATAGTTTGTAACTACAGTAAGCCACTGCATCGATTAGCGTGCTAGGGTTTTGTTTTGTTTTGATTCGCCAGCTTTTATTAGGAACTTTTTAGTATGCATACGAACTCCGGCATCATATAGTGAAGCGCGTGATGAAATTTATGGTCATTATCCAGTTGAAAAATGGACAAGCTAGAAATCCCCCATCCCAAGCAGTACAGGGCAGGTCAATGCCCTGTACTGCAAACAAGTTATAGATTGCCGTTATGCGTTTGCTGCCATTGACCAGAGCCCGGTCCCGGTTCGTTACGGTCATACTTATAAAAAGTATACTGAGCGTGACATTCACTGCAAAACTGCACCTCCCCATTATTCCGAACAGCAGCCCCGGGCATGACGGTGCATATGTGGGCTGGTGGCGGTGGCAGCTTGTTAGTTTTGGAATTCTTGTTGGGCTTATTCTTTGCCACTATCGTTTCCCCTTTAGGAGTTGGAGGTATGGTAGAGTTTCTAGCTTGTCACAAAAAAATGACCCTGGAGTCTAAGCTCACAAAAGTCAATCTAGAGTATACAATCCAAAATGCTAGGTGTCAACGAGGTAAACCTATACGTGATTAAAACCTATCAGATTTGCGTTTATGTCGCGGTTGCCAACCATGATGACGTTTTTCTTGGCGCTGTTCTTGGTATGACCTGCTTAAACTGTTCATAAAATCAGTTCCTAGATGCGTATGGAGTTTTGCTAAATTAGTAAGATCCAGGCGTTGTCTAGAACTAAGCTCATCAAGCGAAATAGCGCCGCCAGCGATTGCCTTAACTTGCTGTTGCAATGTCCTAAGCGGAATAGCCGGAATACGTTTTTTGTGATGCGTACCGAGCTGACGCCGTTCACGCTCTAGTAGTCCGTATACCCAATCGGCAAATGCGTCGTAGAATAGCCGGCGATTCTGAGGCGTGTTTTCCGTGATTGGCGTACTACTGCCTTCAAGTACTTGGCCGCCAAAACGTACCAGTTGCCGCGTCGCCAGACTACCCGTACGCGAATCGTAATAGGTTTTACTGCGACGTGATTCGAACATATGCGGCGCAAGCTCGAGTAGCCAATCGGTATTTACCGCGGTTAGCCCCTGGACAAGATGCAATGTCTCTAACCCGCCACTCCGGGTTGGTACTTGTAGGTCAAACGGCGTGCCAGCTACAAGTTTTGGATTTCGTACGACGGTGCTACTTGATACTTCACGGTGAGTATTAGTCATTACATGAACCGCATCACCATCTTCGCCGGTGGCCCATAACTGATCAATCTGACCGGCAATGATACATTGCAGCAGTTGTTCTTGTTCATCGTTCGTAATCGGTGTTAGCAGTTCCGGATCAAGCCCAAGATCATAATCCAAACGCTCCATGACTTCTTTTGCCTTATTAACATTCTTGCCAATAATACCGATGTCTTCGTAATCGTCGGGAATAATCTGCGGTAGCGCCAGATAGACATCGTACTGAGCCAGCAGATCAGATTTTGTCTGCTTGGTATATTTACGCCAGCCGGTGTAGCGCGGACCACCTTTTACGATGCCCCCGATTTCTTGAATGCCGATAATAGCGGCCAGCTTGGTCTGAACTTCTTTCGAGTACTTTCCGGCCTCTACCAGCATTCTGCCATAACTAGATTCAACCGGGAACTGTTCCATTTGCCGGCCTATCTTTGTCACGTCGTTTGATTTTGTGAGCGCGCCAAGCGCAATCAACGTACGCTTTGCCCGGACGATAGCCTTTTTACTAGGGTCGTGATAAAAATCGAGCTGTTCAATATCGATACCGATATTTGCAAGCCGCAGCGTGAGGCGATCTATGTGTTTACGCAAAATCTCGGGCGTAGCATATGGCGGGCGATCATTAAATTCCAGGCAAGGCATCGTATCATAGGGCGCTAAAATATATTCGCCGGCCTTGGTTCGGCCAGCACGGCCGGCTCGTTGCAGACAATCTGCCTGAGAAATTTGAGCGATAAACAAGCCTTCAACACCATTTCGGACCTCGCTACGACGCTCTAGTCCGCTATCAATCACGACGTCTACATCGTCAATTGTCACGCTTGTCTGGGCAATGTTTGTTGATAAAATGACTTTGCCATTCGGGTAGCTGGCAAATGCCTGTTGTTGAGCGGTTGCTTCTAGCTGGCTATGTAATGGAATAATTGGCACGCCCGCTTCGTCAGCCTTTTTCTGAATAGCGTCCATAACATTCTGAATTTCTGACTTACCCGGCAAAAAGACAAGCATATTGCTTTTCGTTGTCGTCAGCTGATTGATAATTTCACTAATGACGTCAGTTCCCCGACGCTTTTTAACCTCAAAACTACGACCCGGTACATCAACAATCGCGGCTTTCCCATAGTAATCGGCCAAACTATCCGTTTCGATCGTAGCGCTCATAATGACGACTTTAAAACGCGGCTCTTCTTGGCAGCGCTTTTTCGCCCAGGCGACAAGGACTTCCATATTCTCGTTCCATTCGTGAACTTCATCAAGCACTAGTACTTGCTTCTCGGAAACACCAATACCGGTAATTTCCCGGACCAGTTGCAAACCGTCCGTACAATAAAGGATTTGCGTATCAGGGCTGTCATCACGTTCATGTGCCGTACGATACCCAATAATTTCATCGCTATCTTTACCTGTTCGGATTGCCCATTCTTCGCGAACACGATGGGATAAATTACGGGCAGCCAAGATTCGGGGCTGGGTGACGATTACTTTACTATACCCATGCTCAACCAAATACTGAGGCACCTGCGTACTTTTGCCCGCTCCAGTCTCGGCTGTAATAACCGTAACCTGATTTTGGTCGACTGCCGTCGTAATTTCATCATAGAAATCAAAGACAGGTAATTGATTGGTAAAACCAGTTGGGGCCGCACTCATTACCTATTATTGTACTCTATGATTCATCGTAAGTGAGCAATGAGCACTGTCCGATCATCGCTAACTTTCGTTGATGGATAATCCTTTATTTTATACGGATCAACTTCCTCGATGTGTTGATGGAGTTTTTCGTACTCGTCAATATTCGCTTTGGATGGAAAGACACCGAAATACCCATCACTCACAAGCTCGATAGTCATTACATCTTCAAGGGGAAAACGAAACGTCTGAACAAACCGAGAAGGTACGGCCTGCCCATTTATAACACCATATCCTTGTGGATCTTGGTCATTATTTTGAAGCCGGTGCTGCTCTTTAAGATAGGGCATGATAACTGCACGGCCGCCCTCAATATCACCAGTCCTATGTATGTACTCGGCCCTCATCGCGGCCATTTCGGCATCAATCACCTTATCATTGCTGTATGCATCACGCTCATTTAATCGAAAGGATGAATCACCAACCTGGGTAACGACTAGCTCTGTCCCGACTATCCTAGCGGTGATCATTGTCGCTGCAAATTTAAAAGCTGAATCCGTCATGGCCTTTGGATTATATTTTTCATAGTAGCTACTGACGGCATTTGTCAGTTCGTCAACCAACTCTTGGCCACTGCGCTCGCTTGCCAGTACGACATCAACAATAAGTTTCGATACTATCTCGCCACCTGTTTTGAATTCACCTGTCAGTTTATTTTCTTCGTACCGTATGCCTGTTTTATCGGTAGCACCGTCACTTAGCACAATCGTTGTAGCGTCATATCCAACACGGTCCTCGTTTTTTGGAGGATTTTTTCCTTTTGAAAAAACATCCGTCTCAAAACGGAGTTCTGTCTTTTTCGTATCTCTAATCATAAATTCTCCATAGACTCTTTCATCATTATTGTAGGGCAGTCTTTCAATTGCACCAAAAAAATATGAGAAGTCGTGCGGCCATGATAGTTCTTGTGCTAAAGTTATATAAACACCTACCCGAAGATATGTCAGATCCATACAAAACTATTTTTTCTTTATTGCACCGCCCAAGAGACGTTTCTAAGGTCATTATATTTAATATCCAGGGTAAGCTAATTTTACAGGATCGCGACGTTAATCCTACTATCCAAGAACCCGGCAAAATATCGTTATTCGGAGGCGGGGTTGAAGCAGGCGAGGATTATATTACTGGGGCAATTCGAGAGTTAAAAGAGGAGATCGGCGTTGATGTTCGCGAATCTGAGCTACATTACGCCTTTTCAAAAAAAATAAAGGGCAGAAACACGATGAATGTTCATTATTTTCTTCTCTCTACCCCGCTAGATATGGACGAGCTAACGATCCATGAGGGCAGGGGCATATTGATTGACCCGCAACAGCTCG
The DNA here is from genome assembly GCA_035317825.1 of Candidatus Saccharimonadales bacterium. Lineage (NCBI taxonomy): Bacteria > Candidatus Saccharimonadota > Candidatus Saccharimonadia > Saccharimonadales (SeqCode) > Saccharimonadales bacterium (SeqCode). The sequence continues at coordinate 17,438 of DATHGB010000023.1, forward strand.
TCTTCTATCCTCTAACGCCTCTCCTAGGATCTGTCGTATACGAAATACTAAACGACAACTTCCTCCCTATTCAATCTACGGCTCAGAAGTAGACACAGGATACCAAGAGGTTTTTTGCGTGTCACTATCAGGTTATGGCTGAGAAACTCTGTTTGCCGCTTCGTTTTGCCGAACTCTGATATCTTCGCAAGCATCAAATGCCGCGTTGTAGGCATCTTCATCCTCTAGGGTTAATTCGCCTGGGAAATCCGCTTCGAGTTTATTAGCACATGCAAAATATTGCGTACGAAGTTCATTCGCTTCGTTGACCGTATCGGAGGTATTTTTTATATCTTGTTGCATTTTTTCATATTCAGCTGGATATGTAGACAGTGAAAGCGTTGATAGGCCGACGGATACGATGAATGATATTACCGCTAAGATGATAAATTTGTGACTTGGACCAGCCCAATTCTCTTTTGGGGTAACTTTGCCGGAAGCATAACGGTTGAAATAATACTGGTGCACATACGCAAGGCATGGTCCCCAAAAAAGATAGACCAGCACTCCCCACACAGTTGGCACACGCCCCTCAATAACCCTGGAAGCCGCAGCGCTATAACGGCTCATCCACCAAATACTGATACTGAACGGGATAATACTAAGTATAGCCACGCAAATCATACTCACTATGTAAGCAAACGCTTTGTCAGGAATGAAAAGCGACAATGCCAATACCGTAGGAATCATAATAACAACAGCGACAATAGGAGGAAGGACAATCCATAACCAGTGTGGAATGTGTTGCTTATACGTTTCCACCAATTCATTGCGACGACGCGCAAACCACACGATAGTATAGATACCAAATGTTACGACTGAAAGAAGTATTACTTTCCACAGGGCTATTTTTTTCATATTGATTCCTTAGAGTTACGTATTCATGCAATCATACGATATTTCTCAGGTATTTTAAAGTGTTTTTAACACACGGTTAGTAGGTGGCTATTTCAATTCGCATAATTCCTTAATATATGCTTAAATAATGTCTATGAAAAAAGAGTTTAACCTTAGTCTGCTCAGGAAGAAATTGTTTAGAAGAAAACCGGTTATGGTCATAGTAATTGCTATGTTGCTTGTAGTTGCGACCAGTGGCATGGTGCTGGCTCAAACTTTACTTAAGCCGACAGATGCGCAACAGAATAAACTGGCAGTCAAAAAAGAGGATAAAAAACAACCGCAAGAGGATAAAGCCAAGCCTGAAACTCCCGTTGCCCAATCTCCGCAGCAAAGTACAGCACCTCAGGCTGCAACTCCTCAGCCGGCACAACCGAAGACACAGCCAAAGACTCCAGCAGTGCCCCAATCATCAGCTCTACCTCAATTTGGAGTGCAAGCTATTAAAATATTTAGCCCGCCTTTTTCATACTGCGACAATTCAACAGGTAGCGTATTCACATTTCCTGGAGCATATATCCAACTTACAGGTAGGGGTAGCGGAACTCTAAATTGGCAAGTAGAAGAACGAGCCAATGGAGCTGTGATCGTCGGAGCGTCAGGTTCGATTGCCGTTCCGATGAATCAGACTATGCAAGAACTCTCAGCGCCAGGCGGCCTATATAACATTCGGCCACAGAATCCAGATACTGCCTTGAGGCTTCACGTTACCAGCCCTAACGATATGGTAACGCAGTGGTACGCACCAACACCTGGTCCCGGGTGTTTCGGTACTTAGACTAATTGCTACATGACGACAAAACATAGAAAAAAGCTGAAGACCTAAATGGATTTTCAGCTTTTTTCGTCGCTCCCGTTAGTGAATTTACTTCGCGACTACAAGCTTTAAGATTTTACCAATTAGTGCCCATTTTTACACCGTGGCCTTCGTTGGCTCGATAAGCCTACCGTTTTTTGTCAGCTCCGGAGCAGTGCACGCAGCGAGGTTAAAGCAGCAGGGTCGCCGCTTGCCTGATTTTAGTTTCGAGATGGACACTTCGACCCGCCGTGCACGAGTCTCCGTAATACTGGTTGCGTTAACCCATCGTACCCATTCCCAGCGCGCCATTGGTGTGATTTTAGTCCATAAATCTTGAACGCTAGGTGGGGCGACAGCCAAAGCCTTTGAAAAGTCATCCGGTATATCTGGCTCCGGCCAGTCTTTACTCGGCGTAATTTCGAGCGCTACGGAATCGCCCGCACTCACACCAATATCTTTCTGCAGCTTTTCATCAACCTTGAACCAATGACCCCATTTTCCGTCCGGCTCTAATACTTTTTGCAAGTCATGGCCATTGATTGTTCCTCTTACCATCACCTGCCCACGCGACGGCAGTTTTATGCTCGCGCTATCGGGCAAATGCAAAATAGTCCACTCGCCGATCGTGTACAACGTGGTTTCAAAACTAATTGTTGGGATTTCAGTGCGACGGCTCTTTGCTTTCATATATTTACTATAGCAAAGACTATTGTGTCATCTATTTTATTCTCCCTGCTCAGAATAAATAAGAGAGGTCAAAAGTCTCTGTTACTCAAGTGAAAGTGAAATGTGATCATGGCTTCGAATGATATCCATAATCACGCTATAGGTATCGCCGAGTTCCGTCTTACTCTTTTGTGAATTCTTCCAAATCAATTCCAAAGGCTTTCCATATTCATGAACACCGAATCCACCGCGAAGCACATCATTAAGAGCATCCAGGTTACGTCCAAAACCTTCCAGATCAGGACAAAGCTTTTTATGGATCTCGTCATAAAACCCATTAATATCTTGGAAGCTATTACCATCTATTTCTATGGTCGTCATTGAGGGAGTATATCAGATCCCGCTAGTAGATGTATATCAACTACAAACTTATGTTCTATTAATGTAATAAACAGATACGAATGGATGGTTTAACGCGTCCTCATCAAGAAAATCATGGTAAATAAGCTCTAGGATATTTTTAATCTTAGCCTCTTCCAGAAAATCTGCCAATTTTTCAATAAGCAAAATAGAGTCTGCTTGATTGTCATCTTGTGAAAGTCTGTATTCAATCATTCGTAGTTCGGCTTCTCTTTCTTTTGAGGGCATGTATGCGACTTCTTCTGTAGGCATCGCGATTCTCAACTTTTTTCGTTGCTCTATAGCACCGTCATGTAATTCTTGTTGCTCGTCGCTAATGGCCCAGTATTCTACATGTAGACTGGGGCTATCACTACTTGTATATGGTCGATCAAGGTACAGTTGGGGTATATAAACTTTCGACTCACCTATTTCCGCTTTAAGATATTTCATAGCATGACGCAATAGTTTAGGTATGGTCTGTGAAATCTCGGCTTCAGACAAACTGATATTGAAACTACCATCTGTTATCGGATCTTTATCACTCATAAATTCACTATACCTTACCGCAAAGAAAAAAGCCTCAGTCTAAGGCCTTTTCATGGTTTCCCCTAGTGGATGTACTTAGTTAGCAACTTTGAACTAAGATTATTTGTCGTTTAAATACTTACTAGCAACACTTAAGGCGAATGAAGGCAGTATGATAAAAACAGTTGCGAATAAAAGTCTTATAAGCACTTCGCTAAGAGCGGAGTCTTGCTTATCCGGACCTGAGCCTGTCAGAACGACTAAAATCCCTAGAACACCAAAGGCAATCGACGCATACGTAAATACTCTTGTAGCTATTTTTTGCATACCTTTAGTATACCAAACAAAAACACTCTGCTTGCACAAAGTGCTTATACTGGGCTTCCCAACTGGATTCGAACTAATCCTATTATAACGTCGCGAAACTGGACTTTGTCTCCCCAAAAAAGAAGTTATCGATCAACTATATCAACAATTTCTTTCTCGTGCTTAACCAACCTAAATTATAGCAATATACTACTTAAAGATAATTTCAATAAGCATCCAACTCCTTACTGCCAATACATGTTAGTTCATAAAAAAATACATGTTATAGTAGTTGTTTTCGATTATGTTTATTGTGTTGCATAGTGTATAATTTGAGCTAGTGCTTATAGACATAGGTATGCATAAGGGAGATATGCATCAGCTACTCTGTGGAAGGAGATCTTCGTGAAAAAATATAAATTATTTGTCGACGAACTTGGAACATCACACCCAAGCAACATAGCTCTTCAGCCCTACTACATTCTTATGGGTTGCATTATTGATGATACATACCAAGATGAAATTAAGATTCATGCTGATCAAATTAAATTCAAGTACTGGGGCCACACTAATGTAGTGCTGCATTCAGCGGATATGGCTAATGACTCAAACGCTTTTATGATTTTCTCCGGTAACCCTACTTCGAAGGCCAACTTTCAAAAAGATTTGCTAATGTTCATGAATCAATTGAAGGTTGGCCTTACGGTATGTGTTGTAGATAAACAGGCCATAAGTGTAAAAGGTTGGAATGAAAAGAAGATTGTTGAATATACGGCCCGAAGCGTTATGGAGTCATTTTTAGCTAAAGTGAAGGCGAATTCTCCAAGTAACGGAAAAATGATATTTGAAATATCTAAAGGTTTCAAAGACCGAATTTACCTTGAGACCTTTAACTACTTAATTTCACCAAACTTCTCTCGCTCCGACACGGATTACAGCTTTAGGGATGTTCAGTCATTATTGACATCAATAAATTTCGTAACTAAACTTAGTCATGATATCGAAACTCAGATTTCTGATATTCTCTCTTACGCTGCAAAATGTAAGGTACTAAAAGATACCGGAAAGAGAACTTTTACGCCTGGAAGCTACGAAAGTGAAATAGTAAAGATACTAGAAAATAAACTAATAAAAACACCGCCCTCTATTAGTGCGGCAAAGAAGATTTATTTTGATAAAATTAGATCTTTCGAAATAGTCACTTAAATAGCAAAAAAGTGCTTGAGCCACAGGGTCTCTCGCACTTTTGCATACTTGTTATACTACTAGATATTGTATAATATGTCAAGCCTATTTTAGTTGTTAATTTGTTAAACCTTGACTGGCTCGCACTCAAGAAATGTGTCCTTTTTCGTACTTCATCAACCTACAAACACTTGGCTTGCGACTAGGCGACGGAACAAAGCGACTTCATGACGGCCGCGACAGCATATCTCAGCGCTTGGCGATGATCGCTACATGAGTCCTGAGGTGGAAAGAATGGTTGAGCTAGTACAGAATGGCAGCCTTCTGTGTGCGATTGAAAACACTCCCGTAAGCATAGCCTCAGATACCGCCAACGCCATTCAGGCGCTGTCATTTGAAGCTGCCGAAGTTATAAAATAGAGGAAGTTATAACCGCTATAAAACTAGAGTTTGCTTGGTTTTAGGGTTAATGACATTACAAACAAACGCACTCATCGCTAACCCTTATAGTTGTCTGGCTCTTCGTAATAATACGATTGTTCTATGCCTTTCATGAATACTTCACGATCATCTACTTTATCAGTTAATGCCGTACGCAGTAATTCACGTAGCTCCGTAGCCTTAACGTGACTGCGTATTATAGCTTCTAAGTAATCGTTTTTGTTTATAGTTGCCCAATCGATGCACTTGCCCAATTGCTTTTTTAAAATCAAGTCTAGCCAAATTCGCGTGCTTCGACCATTGCCCTCCATAAACGGATGGGCGATATTCATTTCTGCATATTTTTCAATAATTTCTTCAAAGGTTATTTCTGGCATTCTTTCTATACTCCGCAAAGCATCTTCCAAATACAATGGGTTCGCAAAACGAAATCCATCTTTACTGATATTTAGTTTGCGGATTTTTCCAGCAAAGTCGTATAGACCACCAAAAAGATACTCGTGAATTTGTTGTAAACCCTTTATTGTGCCAACCTCAAAAGATGACAAATCTTGGCTACCAAAGAGCTCTCTGGCTCGTTTTTTGCTTAACTCGTCAATGTTTTGCATATCTATATTATAGCATAAAAAGACAGATTTTTTTTAGGATTAACCCCTGTTAAATTGAGTAGTCGATCCAGAAACCGATCAGGGTTTGTCACCGCTAAGTCTGGCTCGGCATAGATAACCACTCGTGAGTTGAACTTGGCCTATATAAGAAAGAAGTTGTTGAGCAACTTCATCAACCTACAAACACTTGGCTCGAGGAATTTAAGCAGCTGTTCGCAACCGTCGATACACTACATAGCCAATGAGGACCAGAATCAGTAACGAGAACCCACCAATTGCCCAAGGTATAAAGTGAGTGCTAGTAGTATCAGATTTTTTGATGTCATCGTTGGAATTATCAGTTTGCACTACGGAATTCGGATTATCATACTCTGCAGTGTCATCGCTGGTCGTCATGTCCTGTGACGTCGTTGATGTTGACGCTTGCGCTACATCTCTGCGTAGGCTGGCCTTAGTAGCACCACCAGTACCACTATTTGTCGTCAAACTAGCGGCAGAGTTCGTTATGGTTGTAGTTGGTGCTGCAGGGTACTGGTCGGCTAGGTACGGATAGCCCTGATTTATGAAAGGGTCAATACTCCAAATATCGTCATTAGCGGTGTCATCATTAGGGTTACCTACAAAGTCCCAGGGCGTCATTGGTCCGATAATTACGGAGTCGGTAAAGGTTGCGACGTTCTTCAGTTCGGCCGTCGTTTTACCGATGCC
>DATHGB010000024.1 GCA_035317825.1 Candidatus Saccharimonadales bacterium
GTGTACGTGTGATCGCTTTCTTGTTTCATATCAGGTGCTCCCCACTGGTTTATCAAGTTTTGTCGTCGGGGCTTTGATAAGCATATGGCTGTACCCGCGGCCAGCTGGAATCATAGGATACACATTGTCGGTTTTTACGACCTCACAGTTTATAAGGACGGGGCCATCGTTATATGAAAGTGCTTCAGTAATCTTTTTATCTACGTCGCCTGGTTCGTCAATATTAATTCCCTTTATACCGTAACTTTCGGCTAATTTAACAAAGTCAGGATTGCCTTCCATGTCGACGCCGCTAAGTCGATTATCGTAAAAAAGCTCTTGCCATTGCCGCACCATGCCAAGGTAGTGGTTGTTCATAACGAAAATTTTGATAGGCAGTTTATAAATAGCTGCCGTTGCGAGTTCATATGATGTCATTTGAAAACCACCATCACCTACGATCGTAATTACCTGTTTGTCGGGTTCGGCAAACTGGGCTCCAATCGCGCTAGGCAGTCCAAAGCCCATTGTGCCAGCACCACCGGAACTTATCCAGCGTCGTGCATGTTTAACTTTGTAGAATTGTGCGGCCCACATTTGATGCTGTCCAACATCAGTTGTAACGATCGCCTCCCCCTTAGTTAGACGCATCACGCTATCTATGACGTGTTGCTGCGTAAGACCCCTGCTATCGTCAAACTGAAGCGGCATTTGTTTTTTGTACGCCGCAATGTGTTTGCGCCAGGGCGAATGTTTTGCCGTATGGCCAATGCCAGCAAGCGCCTGTAGGAAAACAGCGGCGTCGGCCTGCAGGGCGATATCTGGAACGACCATTTTGCCAAGTTCGGATGCGTCAATGTCGATATGAATGATAGTAACGTTTTCACTGAAGCTTTTTACATCGCCCACGATACGATCATCAAAACGTGATCCAATATTAAGGATCACATCTGCCTCTTCAATGGCTTTGTTGGCATACGCCGTACCGTGCATGCCTAGCATGCCAAGCGACAGGCCTAGGGTTTCATCAATGGCGCCTTTACCGAGTAGCGTTGTGACGACCGGTGTGTCGAATTGAGTCGCAACCCGGTGGAGCAAGTCCTCGGCACTAGCTATAAGTACGCCGTGGCCAGCGAGAATAACTGGACGCGCGGCACTGGCTAGGCTGTCCGCTATTTGTTTAACCGTGTCATTGTCGGTCGGCAATTGTGATTTCGACCGAGTCTCTGGTGTATCGCTGAGATCACCAGTAAAAGCACCCGAACTGATGTTTTTAGGCAGGTCGATTAGCACGGGTCCAGGTCTGCCAGCACTGGCTATTTTAAACGCTGATCTTACGGTATTTGGGATATCGCTAGTTTTTAATACCAAGTAATTATGTTTTACGACAGGCATGCTCAGATTAAACATATCGGCTTCTTGGAAGGCGTCAAAGCCAAGCATGGAGGTGATTTGTTGGCCGCTGATAACGATTATCGGAACGCTGTCCATCTGTGCTGTCATAAGTCCCGTAATCGTGTTGCCAGCTCCCGGACCGCTTGTGACAAGGACAACTCCAGGTTTGCCACTGGCGCGTGCGTAACCATCGGCCATATGCGCAGCGCCCTGTTCGTGACGCGTAGCGATAAGTTTGATGTGTGTTCCGGTAGTAACGATTGCGTCAAAAATTGGTATGGCCGCCCCGCCGGAATAGCCGAAAATATACTCTACGCCAAGCTGTTCTAGGCATTTTATCAATGCTTCGGCACCGGTTAGGGGTTGAGTCGCTGACATGTACGTCCTTTCGTTAAAAATAAAAAATCGGCCTTTGCGGCCGGAAATGCTTCTTAGATATGAGCAATCAGCGCCGCGGGGTAGCCGTGGTAATAATGCTGAGAATAATGTTTTGACTTGCGCTCATTACTTGCCACTATAGCCTAGTCCGAATTTCTTTGCAACAAAAACCGCCCTGCGATTAGGCAGAGCGGTTAGGATTGGTTAACTATATGGTCGAGAATAAACTAGCTAAGTTCAACAGTGGCGCCAGCTTCTTCGAGTTGCTTCTTAGCAGCTTCAGCGTCATCTTTTGATACTTTTTCTTTAACAGGTGCAGGCACGCCGTCAACGATTGCTTTTGCTTCACCAAGACCAAGGCCAGTAAGTTCTTTAACAGCCTTGATGACTGCTACTTTCTGGTTACCGGCTTCTTTTAGGGTAACGGTGAATTCAGTTTTTTCGTCTTCTGCGGCAGCAGCTTCACCAGCAGGTGCAGCAACAGCAGCGGCAGGAGCAGCAGCGCTAACGCCCCATTCCTCTTCGAGGTGCTTTACGATTTGGCTCAGCTCTAGTGCTGAGAGTTTGTTGAGTTCATCAACGATTTTTTTCTGACCAGCAGAAAGTGTTACTTCGGTATCAGCCATTGTGATATCTCCTTTATAGATGTGCTCGTAATGAGCGGTTAGTGAAAATGGTTACAAAATTAAAGTGCTTCGGCTCGTTGTGACAATACTTGCGCAAAGCCACGCTGTGCGCCATTTGCAACGCCCAAGAACTGCGTAAGTGGAGCTGCGATAACACTGACGACCTGACCACGGAGTTGTTCCTTGGTCGGAAGTTCAGCGAGTGCTTTAACGGTTGCGGTATCAAGTGATGCGCCGCTACCGTCAAAACCAGCTACAAGTTGAAGTTCTGGGTGGGTTTTTGCAAATTTTGCAAGAGTTTGAGCAGGAGCTACCTCGTCTTCGTTCGAAAACGCGTAGACAAGCTGGCCAGTCAGTAGTGATGAGTCAGCATTCTTGAACTTGTCGCTTGACGCGAGTGCAACGCGGACAAGACGGTTTTTAACCACCTTGATAACAACGTTGTTATCGCGAGCCAAAGCTCGGAGTTCTTGCATGTCACCTACTGTCAGACCAGTATAAGCAGCACCAACGGTACCCTTTGCGTCTGTAAAGAGTTCAGCTAATTCTGCAACCAAAGTGTTCTTTTTATCGCGGGTAATTGCCATAAAAATCCTTTCTTTGATTGATGTTTGGTTCGACCATATTGTTAACGTACTGGTAATGAGAGATCAATGATTTTTTAGTAAATAAAAAGTCTTTGATTCTCGCACTACCAAAGACTTACATGATGAAATATGTTTATTTACATCCTCGGTAGCAAATTAAGTGATTCCTCACAGCTACTGTCTCTGGCAATGTCTAGAGGTAGTATATAAAATCACCGTGAAAATGTCAATATTACGACATGAAAAGTCATGTTGTATTGACATAATACGGTCTTTACTTTATAGTAATCCAGCTGTGTTTATTACTGAACTACAACCTAGCCCTCTTGAAACTTCGTTTGAACGTTTGGTGCGTACTGATCACGCCCCTGTTCCTCTTGACCCGTGGAATGTCATGCACCCTGTTATAGATGGGACTTCTTATATTTTAGCTTCCGCAGACCGAATTAGTGGCCAACTGCGTGATGTGATGGAAGGTGACATAGCGTGGTGGGTAGAATCTCCTCGCAAGGCAGCATTTCTGTACGATTTCATGGAAGCTTCTTTGTTTGATGCGCAGATGATGCGTATTCACCGTAATGCAATTCGCCAACCCGTAGGCAAAGAGCTTCTTGATGATGACACGCTCGAACCTATTGATCTTAGCACTGCTTCTGCCGGTGTTACCGATCTTCTTAATCTTGACGACCCGCTTGTAAAGCGTGCCATGGAAGGCCTAGCTAACGCCGACGAACTTCTAATGCTACTAGAAGCATACCCCGAACTTGTTTCGACAGAACTCGCAAAGCAATCTCATCCTCTTGACTTTACGGGTACGAGGAAAATGCAAAAAGTAATTGATGATCTTGTAAAATCACGGAGTGGCCTACGGATTGAAAGCAGGCCTAGATTCAAAATGAAAAGCTTTGATCCGGATAATTTGGCAATGACTGCCGTCCGTAAGCAAATCATTGCATCCGTTCCTACTAAAGCTGGACCTGTCCTATTTATACGCCGGGAAAGTTTCATTATCCGCGGCGACGAAGAAGTAGGCGGCGATGACACCTACTTAGTACGCAAAGTGCGCAACCCCGAACGCCATGATGAGCTATGGGAAAAAGCTGACGGGTATTTATCCTATGTGAGTAGAGACCAAAGGCTGCGATATGTTGATCTGCATCCGCAAGTCAAGTGGATACAACCACTTACTACATCGGTATATGCCAGATACCCTAAGGATAAATTCGAGTTAATTTCTAGCTTGCTGTAATCTGTCGAATTTCTTCTTGAATGTCGTCGATTGCCCGCATATTACCTGATTCATTGATGCATTGAATAGCAATAAATTCATTTGGATACAGTTCACACAATTCTTCGTAGTTAGCCTTCGCCTTTTCTAGGTGGTCAGCGTCTGCCTCGTGGATATCGCGTTTCATAGTGGTGTATGATCTCGCGGATTTTTTGTCGACGTTCGCCTGCATATGATGAGATGGCATTAAAAGGACGATGTTTTTTGATGGACGAGGAATGCCAAGTACCTCGTATTCGGTTTTCATGGTTCGTTCGTAGAATTTTTTTCGTTCCTCAGGGTCTGCAATCTTTACGCCTTGGTGGGCTAGGTTTGATGCGATATAACGATCAGAAATGACTAAACTTCCAGGTGTTTGCAGGAACTCTCGGATTTCACTACTCGCTGCAAAGCGATCAATCGCGTACGGTAGGCTGCCTAGTTCGGCTGACACGTCGCTACTCGATCCGTATGCACCGTTTAAGTACTGTTCGACGTAGTACGCTGAGTCTTCACCATACCTAGGAAAACTCATCTTTAGAACGGGTTGTTTTAATACGTCTGCGACATAAGCGCGGTAAAGTTCTGTTTGCGTGGCTTTGCCTGATCCATCACCGCCTTCGATAGCGATAAAGTCACCCATTAGATTACTTGAGTCCTTTTGGGAGGCCCTCGACTATCGGCGGAGCTTTGCGCTGGTCTTTGTAGGCGCGTGGAAGCATTTTATCAGGAGACCAGGTACGAATTAGTTCGTCGAGATCATTAGTGTGCTGGTATTTGCCGCTCATATTGCCACGGCCATCGTCTGTGTAGTCGCCTTCAACTGGGCCAGTTTTGTGAAATACTAACTGTCCAACACGCTCACCAACTGGTAACACGACTGATTCGTGTTTGTTGAGGTTGTAGATTTCAAGCGTAATACGGTTGATGTATCCAGGGTCAACCCATCCGGCATCAAAACAAATAGCAACGCCGTTACGACCCCAGCTACTACGGCTACGGACTTCACAGGCGCCACCGTTTGCGCGGATGCCTACAAACTCGTGTGTGTGAGCTAGAATTCGTTCGCCTGGCTGCAAAACGATGATTGGGTGGTCTTCGGGGATGTTTTTAAATAGTTGGTAGCCATTTTTTTCACACCACTCTTTGTGTGGCATGGCTTCGAGCGGGCCTTTAAAGTAGCGCGCGACGTCACCTTCGTCAAAAGGATTATAGACCTTTGCTTCTTCTTGGTATTCCTGTTTGTAAAAATAATGCCCTAACGTAAAATCAAGGCTTGCGGTGCTAACATGAGCCTCGTTATAAGGAACGGAAACAATCGTCCCATCGGCAATAGCAGCTTTAATATCAGTATTACTGTAAACACTCACGTGATTCTCCCCTCACTTATCTTTATAAATTGTAGCATGTTACTATAAGAATTATGAAGACAAGTATTGTTGGGTTTGCAAAGAATATGGTGATTGGCAAAGATCAAGACATGCCGTGGGGGCATGGAATCAAAGATGATCTGCGTCATTTTAAAGAGACAACTACTGGTCATGCGATTATCATGGGAAGTAAAACCTATGAGTCCATGGGTCGGGCTCTACCCAACCGACAAAATATTGTTATTTCTAGAAAACCTTTTGCAGCCGAGGGCGCGACAGTCGTTGATAGCCTCGAAAAAGCGTATGCGGCGGTTGATCCCGACCGGGAAACATTCGTTATTGGCGGCGGCCAGATTTATAAGCTGGCGATGGATACAATTGATAGGATTATTGCAACCGAAGTTCAGGGTGAATTTGATGGTGACATTTTTTTTCCTGTTATTGATCCGTCGATTTGGAAAGAGACGTCTCGTGAACATCATAATGCAGACGAAAGGAATAATTACGCATATGATTTTGTCATATACGACCGAATAAGGAGTTGATAATGATTTCATTTATTGTCGCTATAACGAAAAACCATGTTATGGCCAGAAAAGGCGAACTGCCCTGGCATTTAAAGACAGACAAAGGCTACTACCATGCAAAAGTTCATGGTCACGTTGCGATCGTCGGAAGCACAACCTTTCCCCAGCTTGATCCTGAACTGACCGGCCGAGAGATGATTGTGCTTGCTGATGATCCTAATTACCAGCCAGCCGGCGCAACAATGGTGCATTCAATTGAAGAGGCACTCGAGCATACTCATACTTCCGATGAAATTTTTGTTTTAGGTGGTGGGCAGGTGTTTAAAGGAATGCTTCCCTACGCAGATAGATTATATGTAACCGAAATCGACACCGAACTTGAGGGTGATGTTTTCTTTCCTGAATTTGACCACCAAGAATGGCTTGAAACAAGCCGTGAACATCACGAAAAGGATGAAGATAACGAATACGACTATGACTTTGTCGTTTACGACCGCACCAGAAGCTAGACGGCGATAGGCGCTTTGATTGCCGGGTACGGATCGTAGCCTTCAAGCGTGAAGTCGTCGATTGTAAAATCGAAGATGGATTTTACATCTGGATTGATCTTCATAGTTGGAAGCGCGCGAGGTTCGCGGGATAGTTGGAGGTCTACCTGTTCTAGATGGTTTGAATAGATATGCGCGTCGCCAAATGTGTGCACGAATTCACCCGGCTTTAGACCAGTGACATGCGCAACCATCATAGTGAGTAGCGCGTATGATGCAATGTTGAATGGCACGCCAAGGAGCGTATCGGCGCTACGTTGGTATAACTGGCAGCTTAACTTACCATCGTTTACATAGAACTGGAACAGGCTATGGCATGGTGGCAGTCCCGCTTTGGCCATTTCTTGAATATCAGCCACATTCCAGGCTGAAACAATAATACGACGGGAATCAGGATTGTTTTTAATCGTATCAATCACTTCCTGGATTTGATCGATCTCACCGCCGTCACGTGCTGGCCAGTGACGCCACTGGTAGCCGTAAACAGGACCTAATTCGCCGTATTTTTTAGCGAATTCGTGATC
>DATHGB010000025.1 GCA_035317825.1 Candidatus Saccharimonadales bacterium
TTGAATTCTTTTTGTTCAATAAAAACTACACGCCCTACAGCACGCATTTTGGAACAGATCTGAACGCGCAAATCCGTCCACTATTCCTGTATGATCTTATTAATTTCGTGAATTTAGGTGCTGGTACAGGCCTGACCGTACGTGATTTCGAACTATCCGAAGGGGAAGAAAACTCGCTTCTTCGGACAGATCTGCCAAAAGTTGGCCGTGCCGAGACACTCCTTCATTTAATTGAAAAAGAGCGCCACGATATTATTGAATTCAGCCATGAAGAGCATGACTTCAAACGAATCAAAGGCGTTGTCGCGCGTTTTTCACCAAAAGGCGACCACAAAAAGGCCTTTTACGTTATTAAATCAATTGGACAGGGAAATGTTCTGACAGGCGCCACTAGCTGGGAATTCCGCGATGGTAAGTTTGGTGCGTTCCAAGCTGATGTCGGGTTGAAAATGCCTAATGACAACCAGGTGTTGATCGTTAATCAGGATATTTTTGTCTTTAACCAAAGTAAATTTGAAAAGCTTTTTAACTACGATTACAAAAAGCAGGCGTTAGCAGATCAAAAAGTCCTTGAAATTGAAAAGATATTTAAACTTAGTTTTCCTGATGGGTTAGATCTACAGACACTTGTACGCGACCGTAAAAAAATCGTGAACAAGCTACAAAAAATGGAAATTGGTGCCGTGACACAGGAACAAGCAATTGAATATGCCGATGAAATGCAGCTAGAGCTGATGACCGACGATGCCGGCGCGATTATTATCATGGACGGTAATGACCTTGATACTTTTGTGAACTTGATCAACGAAGATTATATCGTCAGCGAAATTACCGGAAAACGCTACGAAATTAAAAGCAAGAAATTACTTGATGATCCCGAAGGTGAACCACCCCGAGGATAACCTAGGGAAGAGGGTTGGCTTGATATTCGCCTAAAACGGCAACGGACGTTCCGTTTGCGCGAATATCATCGAGTAGATGCTTTAATTGTTCGCCACCCGCTTCGACATCTATGTAGAACTTGTATCTCCATGCCTTGCCGATAATAGGACGTGACTGGAGTTTAGTCAGATTTACTCCCCGGTCGGCGAAAGCGGTAAGGACATTCGCAAGAGCTCCAGGTTTGTTATCGGTCTGAATGACAAGTGATGCCTTATTGGTGTTGGCAATCGTTTTAGCATTGGTATCAATGACTAGAAACCGAGTGAAATTGGCTTTATTATCCTCAATATTCTCATGCAATATTGCGAGCGAATAGGTATCGGCTGCAACGCGCCCTGCGATTGCTGCCATCGATTTGTCACCGCTATTTTTAACAAATTCAACGCTTCCGGCGGTATCATGATGTTCGATTCGTTCGGCGTTTGGAAAATGAGCATCAAGATAGTTTTCGCACTGTGCAAGCGCAACAGGATGGGAATAGATATGAGTAATATCGGTTGTTTTCGCATCGGGAAGCGCAATAAGCTGCTGTTCAATTCGCAGATAGATCTCGCCAACAATAGGGTAGCGGTGTGACTCGACGAGATCGTAGACTTCGTTAATTGATCCGTAGAGGGAATTTTCAATAGCAACGATTGCGAGCGTCGTTTCGTGACGATTAAGCATGCCAAATACCTCACCAAATGTTTCGGCAGGTAAAATGTGGACATCATCGCCAAACCATGTCTTTGCTACCTGGTGGTGAAATGATCCTAACTGGCCTTGGATTGCGACGCGCATAAGGTACATTCTACCACAATCTAAGTGGTGGAGAAGTGGTATACTAAAAGGAATGAATCAGGGATTGGCGTTAGAAATAATGCTTTCGGGGGAAAGCGTGCTTTTGACTGGCCCAGCCGGGGCGGGTAAGACTTTTGTGTTGAATCAATTTATTCGGCTTGCAAAAAGCGAAGGCAAGCACGTGTCCGTGACAGCTACGACAGGCCTCGCCGCAACACATTTAGGCGGTACGACAATCCATAGCTGGGCGGGAATTGGTATTGCTGATAGTCTGCCGTCTGGGTTTGCCGAACACTTAGGCAAAGGCCGTAAGGAAATTATTGAAAAAACAGATGTTCTGATTATCGACGAAATCTCAATGCTCCATGATTACCGGCTGGATATGGTTGACGAAGCCTGCCGGTTAGTCCGTCGGAAAGACGAACCGTTCGGCGGCATTCAAGTGATCATGAGTGGTGACTTCTTTCAATTACCTCCAATCAATCGTGGTGACAATCGTGGCGGGGGTTTTGTCGTGCACAGCCAGGTTTGGAGAGAAATGGATCCAACGATCTGTTATTTGCAGGAACAACACCGTCAAGACGACGAGGAGCTTCTGGAGATATTAAATGCGCTTCGGGCAGGTGATATTCGCCGCCATCACGCTGAAAAGCTTCTTGCGCGCGTTGATGAAACGCCTGCAGAAGATTTAGTACTTACCGAACTTCATACGGTAAATGTCGACGTTGACCGCATTAATGATGTGAAACTGAAAGAACTTGGCGGTGATGAACTGCAATATACCCAGACGACCACAGGATCAGATAACTACGTTGAAAGTTTGCAGCGATCAGTCCTAGCGCCAGGTACGCTTAGCTTGAAGCAAGGCGCGCTTGTTATGGCGGTCAAAAACGCGACTGACCGCAAGTACGCAAACGGCAGCATCGGAACGGTCATTGACTTTGAACCTTCAACCGAATACCCGATCGTCGAATTCCGAAGCGGCAAGACAGTGACGATGATGCCGGATACATGGGAACTGCGCGATGGCGACAAAAAACGGGCGAGTATTACCCAAATTCCACTTCGTTTGGCGTGGGCGATTACCGTTCACAAATCGCAGGGAATGACGCTCGATGCGGCGCGCATCGATCTGCGAAAAGCTTTCGTTGAGGGTATGGGATACGTTGCCCTAAGCCGAGTAAAGAATTTGTCCAGCCTTTATTTATCCGGTATTAACAGGATGGCACTTGCTATCAGTGAGGACGCTCAAAACATTGATGGAACGCTCCGCACAAGAGCAGCGAGTGATAGTAAAAAATTTGCTCACCTTGCTAAAAATATTGAAAAACGCCAAAAAGAACCCACGGTAAAAAAGAAAGCTAGTGGCGGGTCGGGTTGGACGGATAAAATCGCAAAAATGCGCGAAACACACCCAAATGCGTACAAGCCTTGGCAGCCAAGTGACGACACGGTCCTTAAACAGGACTTTCAAAATGGAGCCTCGATCGAAGACCTCAGCCAAAAACTTGGCCGTCACGAAGGAAGCGTCAAAATGCGCCTGCAAAAACATTTCGGTGAAGACGCCGTACAATAAAGAAATAAAAATCGTTTGCTGTTTAGAACTCGCCGGGAGTATACTTTAAATATATTAACGGAGGGGTAAGCAAATGGACGTTGACATCAATTATTGGGCAGTATTACTAGCAGCAATCTCGAGCATGGTCGTAGGGTCTATCTGGTACGCAAAGAGCGTATTCGGTGATACTTGGATGAAACTTGCGAAAGTCGACAAGAACAAGCCATACAATATGGTGGTTTCACTCGGCCTGACGTTTGTCGTGTCACTTATAACCGCGTACATTTTGGCGCACGTAACCTTCCTGAGCAACAATTTCTTCCACAATAGTTTTATGCAAGATGCGCTAACGACTGCATTTTGGCTATGGCTTGGTTTTACTGCAGCGAGGTTCTTGACGCACGACCTGTTCGAAGGCCGTCCTTGGAAATTGACGCTTATGAACGCTATGCACGAACTGATCACAGTAGTCGTAATGGCGCTTATAATCGGTGTAATGGGCGTCTAATTACTTTAAACGAGCAATCTTGATACAGCCGTCAGATACGTAGAATGTTCTAAGCTGCTGGCCGCGGAAACGTAGCTCTTCACCAGGTTCGCTAGTGTGGACTTTAGAGACCACGCTAGCGTCTTTTAGCGTTTTAAGAATGAAATCACGCTCTTTGTCCGATTCGTCGCTGCCGCCATGGGTCAGCTGGCCTGTACGCCATTGGATGGCGATAGGGTAGGTTTCTTCGGTTGCGGCACCAATCCACATTTCCTTTTTGCCTATAAAAAGGTGTCTGAATTTTTGAACCCAGAATTTGTATGCGTATTGATGTTTTCGATCAGCATATAGATGTGGCTCTTCCATGCGCCAAAAGCGGACGTGGTGTCTGGTACGGGCACTGCCGCGGTCATTAGTAGGAATCTCAAACCCGACATCGTGCGGGCGGTTGAAAAGATACAGGTTACTTAGCGGTGAAGCGGGGTAGTGAGTGTTAAATACAACTGAAATAGCCTCACGAAAGGCATTTTTGAATGTGAATGGTTCGGCCGTGTACCAGCCCGCTTTGTTCATTTTTTTAATAAGATGGTCACGGTTGGTGACGATTAACGCGATATTTACGGGGTCCGACGGCCAGCCGTCACCGGTGGTTACGTAAAGGGGAATGTGGTCAGGTTTAATGACGATTCTAAAAAGTCGGATCAGAAGAGGGATGACGGCGTAGGTGGAAATACAATAAAGCAGCAGTACGACAATAAACGCCGGTAGGCGACTGTCGGCGTAGGGATAGACTTCGGTGATAGCAAGCCAAGCGAGCACAATACCTAGTCCAAGTATCAAAAGTCGCCAGAAAAGACGGAATATAAAACTAAACATAGCTTGTCTCATTATACACTCAGCCAGGCGGCAAGTGTATAATAGGGTTTATATGGAGAAAAAGCCGAGTTTAAAGTTTCCGAAAAAGTTTTTATGGGGAGCTGCGACGAGCGCGCATCAAGTGGAAGGTGGGACTCATAACCAATGGTCGGTTTGGGAACTTGAGAATGCCAAATCGCGGGCAGCTCAGGCTGAATACGATCTTAGTGAGTTCGATAGCTGGCCCCGGATTAAGCCACTGGCGAAATCTGCCGATAATTATGTTTCTGGCCGGGCGACGGATCACTATAACAAGTACCCGCAAGATTTTGACCTTCTTAAAAAAATGCATATGAATGCGTTTCGATTCAGTATTGAGTGGTCACGCGTAGAGCCTGAAGAGGGCGCTTGGAATGCTGAAGCAATCGAACATTACAAAAACTATGTGATGGAACTAAAAAAGCGGGGGATTGAGCCGATCGTTACGTTGTTTCATTTTACATTACCCCTTTGGTTTACGGCGCTAGGCGGGTTTGAAAAACGACGTAACGTCAAATACTTTGTACGATTTGCCGATCGGATTGTCCGGGAACTAGGCATACATGTCAGGTACATCATTACGATTAACGAACCCGAAGCATACGCACACGAAAGCTACGTTGCTGGTCACTGGCCACCAGGGGTGAGCAGCAAATGGCAGATGGTAAAAGTATTCAACAATTTGGCACATGCGCATAACAAAGCAAGTAACGCCATCCATGCGATTAACCGTCGTTACAAAGTATCCGTCGCTAAAAACTCAGCGTACGTATATGCGGGGGATGACGCGCTTCTAAGCCGTAAAAGCGCAGGTTTGATGCAATATTTTGCTGATGATTATTTTCTGAAAAAAGTCGTAAAAACATGTGATTTTCTAGGAGTGAATTATTATTTTAGCGACCGGGTTTACGGATACCGTATCCACAATCCCGACGAAAGAGTAAGTGACATGGGCTGGGATTTAAGCCCGGCGAATATACAGTATGCGCTCGAACGATTACATGAAAAATACCACCTTCCCATTATCATTACCGAGAATGGTCTGGCTGATGGCGAAGACCAGCACCGCAAATGGTGGATTACACAAACACTTATTGGCATGCAAAAGGCAATGGACAGCGGGGTTGACCTGCAGGGCTACCTTCACTGGAGTCTACTCGATAATTTCGAGTGGGACAAAGGTATATGGCCGAGATTTGGCCTAGTGGAAGTAGATTACGATACACTGGAACGGAAACCACGGCCCAGTAGTGTGTGGTTCGGCAAAATCATTAAACATCTAAGGGAGTAAGTCTGGTGGAAGAACCATTTCCTCGAAATCATCTAAAAATTGCCGTCATTGGCGGCGGGACAGGAAGCTTTGCGCTACTAAGTGCCCTAAAAGAATACAGTCATTCAATTGCGGCAATTGTGAACATGGCAGACGACGGGGGAAGTACGGGGGTGCTTCGTGACGAGTTAGGGACGCTTCCTCCTGGCGATGTGCGCCAATGTTTGGTGGCGCTCAGCGATTCACCGAAAGTGCGTGATCTGTTTAATTACCGATTCGAGGAGGGAACATTCCAGGGGCATGCGTTTGGCAACCTGCTCCTGAGCGCGCTTGAAAAAATGACGGGAAGTTTTAACGAGGCAGTTGAAACGGCGTCAGAAATTTTGCGCGTCAATGGCGTCGTTGTGCCGGCAACCCTTGACGACGTACGCTTAAAAATGGAATGGCCTGATACGGGGGTTATCCTGAAAGGCGAGCGCACCATTGATGAAAAATCTTTTGAGGATGATGCCAGGGGAGCGATCCTTTCACTCGCGCCAAAGGCAACGGCGAACCCAGTTGCAATCAAAGCCATCGAACAAGCAGACCTTGTGCTACTTGCGCCCGGTGATTTATATACGTCGTTAGGCCCGCTCCTTATTATTGACGGTATTGCCGAAGCTTTGCGGGATACAGACGCGAAAGTCGTCTACGTGTCAAACCTAGTTACAAAAAAAGGTCAGACTGAAAACTTCACGGTAAGTGACCATGCAAAAGAGATCGAACGGTTTATCGGGTATCCTGTATTGGACTACGTACTGTATAACGAACAGACTCCAGACGAAGAACTTACCGCACGCTACAAAGAAGAAGGCGCGTATTCAGTCGAAGTTGATAGTGAAGCACTTGCCAAAACCCACTACAAAGCAGTTGGTGGAAAGTTCCTGGGGGCGGTTGCGCAAAGTGCGAAAGCGGACGCCGTGACGAGATCCTTGATCCGGCATGATTCGAATGCCGTTGCCCGGGGAATCATGGAACTGTATGGAAATGCCACGAAGTAATCACGCCGACAAATATTATGTTATCGATTTTGATCGTTGTCTAGGTAGTACTGGCAAGCTGCAAACATTGCTTGAGCAAATCGTCAATGAAGAAACGTCTATTACGCACAAAGAGCTGGGCCAGGCTCATGTAGAGGCTATTACGAGCGGTGGTTCGTTTGATTCAGTGAGATTCATTGAAGAAAGACTTCGCGCATCGGGAGATATTGAAGATTGGGAGAGGATCGTCAAGCTTTTTATCCACAAGGCTCAGCAAGTGGATATGTGCGAGCCGAACGCTCGGGATCTACTAGATACGCTTGACCAAAAAGATGCCCCTTATGGAATATTGACGTTCGGTGGCTTGCTTTGGCAAACGATGAAGATTGAGGCTGCACGGCTAGAGCATGTTCCGTATATGATTACTAATACCAAAGAAAAAAGTCATGTGCTCACAAAATGGAAGCAGCAAGATGGTACGTTTCGTATTCCTGAAGAGTTAAGAATTGGGGGCGTAGCGGAGGCGAATTCACTCGTTTTACTTGATGATAAGGCAATCAGTTTCAAGGACATGCCAGAAGGCGTGCGCGGCATACAGGTATTGCCTTATGATGGCAGCGAGCTTCTACTGTCACAGCGAGGTGCGTTGCCAGATCATGTCGTAGTTGTTAGGGGTCTGGCAGGGGCGATTGAGTTGATAAATAGCGGAAATGTTTGGTAAAGTATTGACAAAACATAAACAGTATGCTAAATTAAATGTATTATGACACAGAAAAAAACAAACAACGAATACACGAATAACGAACAAGTAATAGAAGAAGCTCCTGATCAAGTTGGACAGGATTTTAAGAACGCGGTTCTCGTCGTATCGATGGTCGCTAACTTAGCTGTTGCTACAGCCTGGATTACGCTACAGATTGCGTAGGTGACTCTCGATAAAAAATACCACACCCTCCAAGGTGTGGTATTTTTTATTACCCCTGTTTTTGTGTACCTTTATCCACAGTACTGTGGATAAGCGCGAGCAACATCCCAGAAAATAGATAAAATAGGGCTTGTCGTGGGTAGATGTGGGTATTATAGTAAAGCCAGTGGAAAGAAGTGGGTAACACCACCAAAACAAACAAACACCACTAAACATTAAAAAATAATCAACATGAAGTCCCGAGGGACAGAAGACACATGAGCAATGGATTATTTCGAAAGAAAGCTTGACGACAAGCGACGGTTGACAATACCGACCGAGCTTCGAAATGAATTTGCCAGTGGCGTCGTTCTGACTAGGGGATTCGGCCAGTATCTTCACCTTTACCCGCAAACCGTGTGGGACAGGGAAGTTGAACCTGCGCTTGGCGGCGGTATTCTTGATGAGAACATCGCTGACTTAAACGTACGGTTTCGCCGCGGTAAAACTGGTGCGGAACTCGATCAAAAACAAGGTCGGGTCACAATCGAGCAGCACCTGCTTGATTACGCTGGAATTTCCAAGGAACTGATTGCCGTAAGGGCAGGGGCCTATTGGCGCCTATTACCGCCCGATGCTGATGTTTGATTATTGATCAATTAGCCGTTCTTTAACAATCCGGACCAAATAGTAAAGATATCTCTCGAGATCAACTATCTGGCAGTAGAGCACGTGGTCCTCCGACGCCACATTAAAAATGTCGACGCACCTTCCTCAAAACACAACACCTCCCAAAAAACTCCACCTCACACACATAAGTCTCTCAACCAAATGACAGGACGGGTATGAGTTACAATGTAACCCCCGACCCCCTCATTTGGACACTTATATACAAAAACAAACACAACCAAAAAACAAAAATTGCTTCTGCTGCCAGTTAGGTGATCTCGAGTAAACCCACTTACATGTTATAGTAAAGGGGTTTATGAGTATCAAAGAACATCCACCACAACACGAGCGTACCGGCGAACAAACTCCGTCTACCGCTCGAGTACATGTTCCAGTTTTACTAGACGCAACACTTGATATACTAAAGCCCGTTCAGAATGAGAATTATCTTGATCTGACAGCGGGGTATGGTGGTCATGCTGAAGTGTTTTTAGCTAAAACTGAAAACTATGCTGATTCTGTTTTGGTCGACCGCGATAGTTTTGCAATTGCAACGCTAGGCGGATTCGAACAAAAGGGCGTCAGATTACTGCATACCGATTTTGTCAGTGCCGCAAAGCAACTGATTACGGAAGGGAAGCAGTTTAATATCGTACTTGTTGATTTGGGGGTGTCATCACCACAGCTCGATAGGAGCGAACGAGGGTTTTCTTTTACAAAAAATGGTCCGCTTGATATGCGTATGGACATCCGGCAGGAAACATCGGCAGAAACGCTGGTGAACACCGCTACGAAGGATGAACTAGTGCGTATCATTACGACATACGGTGAAGAGCCACTTGGTTTTGCGAGGCGAATAGCTGACGCGATAACCAATAACCGGCCATTCACTACGACAGAAGAACTCGGCGAGCTTATCAAACAAAGCTACGTGGGGAAGTGGAAAAAAATCCATCCAGCCACGCGTACATTTCAAGCGCTCCGCATAGCGGTCAACGAAGAACTCCGACAAGTTGAAGAACTGTTACCACTTTTGCCTGACCTTTTGAAAAAAGGCGGCAGAGCCGGGATTATCAGCTTCCATAGCCTCGAGGATAGGTTAGTAAAACAGTATTTCACAGAACAAAAGAATGCTGGATACGAAGCCGAACTGCAGATATTGACCAAAAAACCGCTAGCAGGGAACATTTACGACGTTCACAATCCGCGTTCACGTAGTGCAAAATTACGTGTCGCAGTGAAAAAATAAAACAAAAAAAGGGAAGGGGCAAAACACCATGCCAATTCACATCCCAGTACAAAACGCATCAGTCGAAACACAAGTGACTGTTCGTTTTAAATAAATAGTACTGGCGTATCCCGTAGCTTAGCTGCGGGTACGTCCCAAATGCAATTATCACCACTAAAAACCAAAACAAAAAAATATGTCATACTCACGAACTGCACAATTTAATTCACGGCGTCAAAGCAACTGGAACCGAAACCAGAATACTACCCGTTTTACGTCGAACATCAAACTTGGCCCCGTCACTCATACGGTGCTTGTTGCCCTTATGATTACCGTGCTTGGTTTGATCTACCTAACGCAGGCTACCCGTGCGACGGGATATGACTATGAAGCGCAAAAAATTGACAGTAAAATTGCCGAACTAACCACCAAAAAGACTGACCTCGAAGTTGAAAATGCCCGCTTGACCGCGCTTGAAAACGTAGGAGGAAGCAGCGTTGCCAAACAGATGACAACTCCGGCTGAAACACATTATACTAGTGAATAGACGTACCACTTATGCAACTACACCTCAATAAAGGCCGCCCGCGAATTCTTGCCATAGTGATCTTGATCATTATGGCGGTTTTTGTTGTGCGTTTGTTTTATTTACAGGTGATTCGTCACGATTATTACGTGGGCGAGGCAAACAAAGAGCAGTTGAAACAGCTGGTTATCCCTGCTGCCAGGGGTGAAATATATGCTATGGACGGCGACAAGCCGGTAAAAGTCGTACTGAACGAATCCGTCTACACCGTATTTGCCGACCCGAAAGTCGTCGATGAACCAGATGAAATAATCAGCCTCGTAAAACGGGTGGCGGGCGGCAACGCACGCGCAAATCTTGATAAGCTGCTGGATCAAAAGAATTCCCGCTATCAGATACTGGCGACTAAAATAACCCGTAAACAGGCAGAGCTTATGAAAGAATCAAAACTTCGCGGCCTTGGATTCCAGCAAGAAACGCAGCGCGTGTATCCGGAGGGCCAACTTGCGGCTCAGACGCTTGGATTTGTCGATGCGGCGGGTAAGGGACAATATGGTATTGAAAGCCAGTTAAACAACCGGTTGACCGGTGCTGACGGGCTTTTACAATCCGTCACCGATGTGAGCAACGTGCCTTTGACAATCGGCGATAATAATATCAACAAACCGGCCAAAAACGGTGACAATCTCGTCATGACGCTTGATCGCAACGTACAGGCATATACCGAAAAAGCGCTTGCTAAAGGTCTGGAGGCATCAAAGGCTACGAACGGTAGCGTCATGGTGATGGATCCGCAAACGGGCAAGGTACTCGCGATGGCTAATTTGCCGACCTATAAACCAGCCGAATATAACAAGGTCACTGATGTGGCAGCATTCAACAACGACACGGTCAGTACGCCTTACGAACCGGGGTCGGACATTAAGACGTTTACGGTAGCAACGGGGCTTGATAAGGGCGCTATCCGGCCGGATTCTACCTATAACAATACCGACTACATTAAAGTTGAGGACCGAACGATTACCAATGCGACCAAAGGCCAAACAGGTAACATAACCATGCAGCATGCGCTTAACTGGTCGCTGAATACGGGTATGGTCACGATTGCGCAGCGATTAGGTGACGGGAGCAGCATTACTCGTTCAGCTAGGGATACCATATACCAATATTTCCACGATAAGTTTCGTATGGGTGAGATGACTGGTATCGAAGTCGCAAACGAAGCGGGAGGAACCATCATCCCTCCCACGGATGTCGACGGTGGGGCAGTACGGTATTCTAATATGGCATTTGGACAGGGAATGGACGTCACGATGGTCCAGGTATGTGCTGCGTTTAGTACGCTCATCAACGGAGGTATCTACTACAGGCCAACGGTGATTGCTGGAAAAATGAGTGATGATGGAAGCAGCTTTATCGCTGATTCAAAAAAAGCGCCAATTCAGAATGTGATTAGCCAAAACACGTCAGCTACGGTAAAGGATATGATCCACCAGGCAAGGCTGGCATTTTATGCGGGCAAAGACCGTCCAGGCTACTACGTAGGCGGCAAGACAGGTACTTCCCAGACGATTGAAAACGGTCAGTACGTAGACGATCAGACGATTGGTACGTATCTTGGGTTTGGTGGCGATACTACCCCAAGGTATGTCATAATGGTGCAAGTATCTGGCAAGCACATGAACCTCTCAGGAGGAACGGATGCGTTGCCGGTCTTTACTGATATATCCAACTGGATGATTGATTATATGAAACTACAACCACAAAGGTAAAACTATGGAAAATATGACACTTGGAAGCCTAACGCACGAACTTACCGGAACATTTTTATTAAGTGTCGGAGCATTCTTGCTGGCAATGATGCTGACGCCGATATATACGTTTATCGCGTACCGTTACAAGTTTTGGAAAAAGCAGCGCAGTACTAGTACGACAGGTGAGCTGCTTCAAGTTTTTAATAAACTACATGCCGACAAGTTTAAGCGTAACATTCCTACTATGGCTGGGGTTATTGGGCTTGTTTCCATTACGGTCGTGACACTTTTCTTTAACCTGGACCGTCAGGAAACCTGGCTGCCGCTCGCAGCACTGGTTGGCGGTGGAGCGGTAGGGCTTTTGGATGACATTATCAATATTCGCGGCCAAGGACTAGGGGTCGCTGGCCTTCGTTCTAGCTTTAAATTTACGATGATCACGGTTTTAGCCGTCGCTCTTGGCTGGTATTTCAACGTAAAACTTGGATATGATGCGGTGCATCTTCCATTCCTTGGTGATATTGCGCTCGGCTGGCTCATCGTACCCCTATTTGCACTCGCTGTTGTGGCAACAAGTAACGCGGTGAATATTAGCGATGGGCTAGATGGTCTCGCGGGCGGCTTACTCGCCATTAGCTTCGGTACGTTTGGCGTGATTGCACTGTTGCAAGGACAAGTGCTTATCTCTGGCTTTTGCTTCACGGTAGTCGGAGCGTTACTCAGTTACCTGTGGTTTAATATCTACCCGGCCAGGTTCTTTATGGGGGACGTCGGCAGCTTTGCATTCGGGACGAGTTTAGGCGTTGTCGCGATGTTAACGAATACGTTATTCCTATTGCCACTTATCGGTATTATCTTTGTTGTCGAAGCCGGATCAAGCGTTATCCAAATTGCGAGTAAACGGCTATTTCATCGTAAAGTATTTCTATCCGCGCCTTTACACCATCACCTAGAAGCAGGCGGCTGGCCTGAAACGAAGGTGACAATGCGTTTTTGGGTTATTGGCTGCGTGGCTGGATTTACGGGTATTCTACTGGCACTAACGGGAGGCCATATTTAGCGATATGGAAGCAGCGAAAAGGGTTGGGACTAGAGCACGTACGGCTGTCGAGCAAACAGTTATACGGCGTCATCGGCCAGATTATCAAATTGCGCTCTATATGGGGCTTTTGATGATGCTAGGGCTGATCATTATGTATGCGATCGGGCCTCAGCGCGCGAATGTTCTAAATACTGCGCATGGTACGGATTTTTACACGAGTACTTACTTTTTCGTTAAACAGACGGTCAGCCTATTATTGGCACTAGGCGCATTTGTCGCAATGGCAATTATTCCTTATAGCGTCACGAAGAAATACGCGGTAAAAATACTTTTGGTTGGATTCGCGGCCTGCGCGCTACTGGCATTTGCTGGCTGGATCGGGTGGGGAATTGCCCAGTGTAGCAACGGTGCCTGCCGATGGTTCGATTTAGGGCCTTTAGGAAGCCTGCAGGTGGCCGAGATATTAAAGTTCGGTATGTTAGCATTCGGTGCGGGATTCCTTGGCATGCGGGCTAAACAGGGGCTTATAAACGATCTTCATAAGACGCTGATACCATTCGGTGTTGTTATCCTTGTGGCAATTATCTTTGTGATTGGTATTCAAAAGGATATGGGCACCGGTATATCACTGATTGCTATCCTGGCGAGCATGATGATGGTAGGGGGGGTCAGCAAGAAAATAGGCGCTCTGCTAGTGGGTGCGGCGGTTGTTTTAGGTTTGCTGCTGGTTGTCATTGCCCCTCACCGTATTGACCGCGTTATGACGTTCCTACAGGGTGACGATACAAGCGTTGACGATGACTCAAACTATCACATTGCGCATGCAAAGATCGCTATTGGCAGCGGGGGAATCCTAGGTGTTGGTATTGGCAATAGCGTTCAGGCGACGGGGTATCTGCCAGAAGCGATTAATGACTCGGTATTTGCCATTATGGGCGAAACGTTCGGCTTTATCGGCCTGACCGTCATTTTAATATTATTCACCGCATTACTTCTGCGCCTGTTAAAAGTCACAGATCACTTACCAGATATGTGGATGAAACTCATTGCCGCAGGGGTGTTTGGCTGGCTGGCGGCGCACGTTATATTAAACGTAGCGGCGATGATCGGGGTATTTCCTCTGACGGGGATCACGTTGCCACTCCTTAGTTTTGGCGGCACGAGCATGGTATTTATTGCTGGCGCATTAGGACTGGCTTTCCAACTTTCACGGTATACTATTCATGGATCATTAAATAAGGAGGCAAGCTATGAAAGTCCTAGCAGTCGGCGGGGGATCGGGCGGTCACGTGACGCCAGTCGTAGCCGTTCTTCGCGAGCTTAAACACCGCGATCAGAACGTGGAAATTCGTTTTTGGTGCGACCGGAAGTTTGCACCGCAGGCGAAAAGTATTATGAATCATTTTGATGATACTATTCCTGTGCAGCCTATTTTTTCAGGAAAGTTACGCCGCTACCATGCGCTTTCTTTGTGGCGTCAACTTCTGCGCCCAGTCACGATTGTCTTTCCGAATCTTCGCGATATGTTTTTCGTATTTTGCGGGTTTGTCCAAAGCTTTTTCAAACTACTTGTCTGGCGGCCTGACGTTGTCTTTACCAAGGGCGGGTACGTGTGTTTGCCGGTTGGATTTGCCGCTAAGTTACTTCGTATCCCGTTAGTCATTCACGATTCTGATGCACATCCAGGCCTGACCAACCGCGTCCTTTCACGTTGGGCGACGGCAATTGCTACGGGTGCGCCTCTGGACTATTATCCGTACCCTAAAAATATTTCCAGGTATGTTGGGATTCCTATTTCTGACCAGTTCGTTCCAATGGACGATACATTGCGTCGTCGCATAAAGAAAGAGCTGGGATTTGACGAAAAGCGTCCGCTTATTGTCATTACTGGGGGTGGTTTAGGCGCGCAGAGATTGAATAACGTGGCCGCATCAGCATTACCCGAGCTTTTAAGCATGTCGTCAATCATGCTTATTTCGGGTGCTGGCCAATACGACGAGCTTCGCGCAACAACGCCTCAGGATGATGCTAGATATCAGCTGCACGACTTTATCAGCGAAGGTATGGCTTCAATACTTGGCGCCGCGGATATTGTCGTGACAAGGGCTGGGGCAACGACAATCTTGGAACTTGCCGCACTCGAAAAACCAACCGTACTCGTGCCAAACGCCTATCTTACTGCTGGTCACCAGCTTAAGAACGCTGCCGTGTACGCTGAAAAAGATGCCGTGGTTGTCCTAGATGAAAAGTTGCTTGAAAGCGATTCAGATCTTTTGGTATCAACGCTTGCCGAACTTTTAATCAATCCTGCCAAAAGGCAAAAAATGAGCAGAGCCCTTCATTCATTCGCTAAACCTCAGGCAGCTCACGATATGGCCGATATGATAATTGGCGCAGCAAAGCGGACGTAGATTTGCTACAATAACAGTAGTTCTTATGGCTATATTTTCTAAAAAACAAAAGGATAGTCCTAGGCGACGACAAACGCCTGGTACGACTGAACGGGCATCCGAAAGCGAACTTGAGCAGCGCTATGCTTTTAAGCGTAACCGGACGCTAACAGGCAGTGCTTCGTCGCAAGTTATGAGTACTGGTGAATCAAAAGCCCAGCTAAAATCTGCCCGTGTTCAAGCCCATGATCTTACGCGTCAACGACGCCACATCGGAGGGCTACTGACGCTTGTTATACTGGGTAGTTTAGTACTGTATAGCCTTATTTCGCAGTTTACTGCTGGCGTAACAGTCAAAACCGACGATAGTTCGGTCGTACTGGACGACACCTATGAGAAAGCCATCCAAACGTATTTGTCCCAGCAGCCTGCAGAACGCCTTCGTCTTCTTTTGAATATTGATCATCTAACTGAATACCTACAGACCGTCACGCCTGAAATAAAGACGGTAAACGCCGTAAGCGCCTTCGGCCTAGGCGTATCTTCCTTTGAAGTGACCATGCGATCACCGATCGCTGGATGGAGTATTAATGGCAAGCAACAGTTTGTTGACGTATCTGGAACTCCTTTTGGCCGTAATTATTTCCCATCTCCTTCCGTACAGATTATCGATAAAAGCGGCATTCAGGTGGCAGCTGGCCAGGCAGTAGCCAGCAATAGCTTCCTCGGCTTCGTTGGCCAGGTTGTAGGGCTTGCAAAAGCTAGTGGCTATACGACAACACAAGTAGTGATCCCTTCTGGCACGACCAGACAAATAGAGCTAACTCTAAAAGACGTTAAATACCCGGTTAAATTTGCCGTCGACCGTCCAGCAGGGGAGCAGGTAGAGGATATGGCAGTAGGGATTGCCTGGATGGCTGCTCATAATCAAAACCCTGCCTACCTAGACGTTCGTGTAAGCGGACGTGCATTCTACAGGTAAGAAGAGCCTGTGCTCTCCTCTTGCAAAGTAGTGTTCTAATTTTGTTCTTTTATAATATATAACGCTGCAGGGTAGAAAATATATATTAACATATCAATATAGCAAAAAAGCAAATGAAGGGTAGTGAGGGAGCAGGGAGTAGGGCAATAAAAATACGAAAATACAAATAGACGAAAAGTCAAAAAACTATATAAGAACGTAGGAAAAATAAAAAGTCAAACGTCCGATTATATAGCGGTGTGGATAACTTAAGGACGGTCGTACGTATCCACGAGGTATCTTGGCATCCAAGCCAGAGGCTCTAGGGTGATAGTTGTCTTACATGTATAACGCGTTAAACATTACGTACACGTATAAATGAATAGGATAACGTGTTAGCACCCTACTTAAGGGATAGACCACTAATTTAGGTGTTATATAAAGGTATTACCAATCAACTTATGTATATATATCTAATGTCGTAAAAGATATATTGTGCGACATATAATCACAAACTTGATTATGTCCACTATTACAAACTTTCAATTATTTTTTCCGACCCTGCGCTTTATTATTTTATTTAAACTACTCTTCCCTCATTGGCTTCATGCTATTCGGGTCTGGCTGTTGTCTGACTGGCTTTTATTTCTTCTAACTCTAAATTTTCACGCTACGGGCATATTGCCTGGGTCTATGTAACTATGTTGACGATTCTATAGTTATACCCCAGCTAAGTATAATGTTCTATTTTTGTTCTAGTTCGTGTCTGTATTGTACGAACTTTACGCTTCCGAGAGGTTTTGTTTGAAGGTAATCTTGAGTGTCTTGATCACCTCGTCATGATCAATCGGTCGACTTTTGGCGACTACTGTAGCTATTTTGTACAGATCTTCAGGACTTATATCTATCCATCTATCATTTTTGAATACAAACACGAGTGTAATAGTTACCGCCATACGCTTATTACCATTTTCAAAAGGATGATTCTTGATTATCGAATAGAAAAGGACTGCTGCCCTATGCGCGAGAGTCCAGTATACATATCTCCCATTGATATGAGTGAACGGCGCTTCCAGGCAGCCTTCTAGTTTACCGGGGTAGCGAGTATTGAAATCGGCTACAGGTTCACCGTAGTCCATCAGTTCTCGAGCAAGCTGGTGGGCAGTATACTCCGCTTCAACTAAGGAGACAGATTTCACGTCGCAGCAAGAAGTCGAAGTGTCTTGTGATACTTCTTAACAGTTTTCTTAACAGCTTTATCAATTACTTTTTTCTGCTGTTGAGTTAGTTCTGGCGTTTTATCCTGCTTGTTCATAGACTTTATACTATACCATATATCTATTACGTTGTTAATGGTTAGTCCTGGGTATCTTTGTGTGTATTCTAAGTATAGAATAATCAAAACTATTTTACTAGAACACTAGCGCAACCGGAGGATGTTATCTGAATCTTGGTTCTGCTGTTGAGAGGGGGCTGGCGGCGATTGCTGTGGTGCTTGTGACTGTTGTTGCGGTTGCGGTGCTGGGATTGAACTATGGTCTGTCTCGCCTGCTCCAGCCGGTTTACGCTTGCGATTACGCGAACGTTTTCGTTTGCGTGGAGTGCCATCTTCGTTCAGGAGAGGTGGTCTGTCTCCATCCTGATGCTGATGTTGTGGCTGAGATTGCGTTTCCGGGGCTGGGGTAGGCGTAGTCCCCTGCTCTGGTGGCGTGTGGTCTATGGTTTGTTGCAGCGCAGGGGATGCAACGGGTGCCGGTTTTGGTGCCTGAGCTTGTTGCTGTGGTTGCTTTGGCGCTTGTGGCGTAACAGTTGCTTGCTGTGCATTAACTGGCCATTGTTTGGCCTGCGAGGCGGATTGCGGCTGCTTTTTCTGTAGGTTAGACGGTGGTTGAATAGCAGTGCTGATCTCGGCCTCTACCTCTGCCCTGTTGCGGCTGTATAAACGGCGTGTGTTTTCGATAATGCGACCGGTGTTGTCGATCTGTGGTGGAGGTAGCTGAAGCGTACGAGCACTAAACGCTGGCGACTTCTCGCCTTTGATGACCATATTGATGACGAAACTACGGTTGTGCATCTGCAAGAGGTCATTTGGTTCGAATTGTGGTTCGAACTGCTTGGCTAGGATTGGCGAGTCATCGGCCGAGACACGGAAACAAATCATAGTACCAACGTTACCAAATACGGCGTTTCGCACAGTTTCGCTCATCTGTGAGATGTATTGGTTGGCAACGGTTAGGTTAAGGCCGTATTTACGGGCTTCGGACAGAATTGTTGCAAAACTGTCGGTTGCGAAGTTTTGGAACTCGTCCACATACAGGTAGAACGGACGGCGGTCTTCAATGTTTGGAATGTCCGAACGTGACATGG
Source organism: Candidatus Saccharimonadales bacterium (assembly GCA_035317825.1). Classification (NCBI taxonomy): domain Bacteria; phylum Candidatus Saccharimonadota; class Candidatus Saccharimonadia; order Saccharimonadales (SeqCode); species Saccharimonadales bacterium (SeqCode). Next base: position 18,792 of record DATHGB010000025.1, read on the forward strand.
CAGCTAGCTGGATTTTGGTGACCATAAAGGCACCAAGGATAGAGGCGTTGTCTTCACCAATCAGACCTTTTGAAAGGTTAACGATGAGGATTTTACCTTCGTCCATAATTTCACGAACGTCAAAGGTAGATTTTGGCTGGCCAATAATATTACGAATAACTGGGTTGGCGGTAAACGCACCAACCTTGTTAAGTACCGGCGCGATTGCTTCGGCGGCAAACTTCTCGGTCCAACTGGCAAATTCGACTTTCCAGAACTGTAACACGACGGTGTCGGTACAGTAGCTAAGCGTTTCTTCACGGAACTTTTTGTCGGTAAGCATGCGGGTGATATCGAGCATGGTCGTGGTCGGACGGTCCAAAAGCGCTAAAATAGTGTAACGCAAAATGTATTCTAGGCGCGGACCCCAGCTTTCGGCGAACATACGCTTCAAAACGCCAATGACTTCACTGCTGATGTTCGTTTTGTGAGCAGGGTCAGTGACTTCTAGCGGGTTAAAGCCAAGCGGGAATGCGGTATCGGCCGGGTTGAAGTATACGACGTCCTGCAGGCGTGATCCGGGGATGAAACGCATGTTATCGACAGCAAGGTCGCCGTGCGGGTCGATAATAGCATAGCCTTGGCCGTGGTAGATGTCGGACAAAGCAAACAGTTCGAGTGTTCCTGATTTACCAGCACCAGTTTGTCCAATGATATATACGTGACGTGAACGGTCTGACCGGAGCATGCCGAATTGGTGGTTGATACCACGGAAGTTGGTGAGTCCAAAGGCGCTGATGTTCTCGTCTATAGCATCGTTCCCGGTTATTACTGGTAGTTTGGCTGGCGGTTCGGCGGTTTTGTTGCTAGCCCAGACGATGTTCGGTGTTTCCACGTTGGTGTGCGGCAAGTGGAATACGGACGCTAGTTCCTCGATATTTAGAATAAAGCCCCTATCGCCAAAAAGCCTCGCGCGGTAATTTGCGAGATCTTCTTTTTTGAAACTACCGCCGGATATACGGAAGCCGTTCAGGTTGGTACTGTTGAACTGTTTGAACGTACCAACGATAGCCTGCATACGAAGCTTGGCATTCGTCGGGCTTTCCCCTAGGTAAGCTAGACGGATTTTTACCTGGTAACCAAGTTTTGTTGCTTTCTTTTCTGCCTCACTAATTCGGGTTTTTTCGCGTTCAGATAGTTCTTTGGGGGTCGATCCGCCGCCAATCCCCTGCTCTGGCGGTTTCCATAGGGCTTCAAAAAAGCCACCAACCCACTTCATGTTGAACCCTTCCCCGGTTAGGAATGAGAACGGATTGCCTGTTCGGACAGTGCCGATCCAGCGTTCAGCGTCTTTGTGCCAGTCGTCGGCGATTGGGCGAGCTAACACCTGAATCCAGACTTCCTCACCGGTAGATTCTAGCTTGGCAAGTGTTCCGGTAATACCAGCAAGTGGGTCAACTTCGAAACTTTGGAAGGTTTTGATCGGTAAGAATTCGCTACCAGTTAGGACAATTTCAGAGCTGTAGACGACGCTATGCTGACGTTCATGTGCGACGTAATCCTCTTCTGCTTCGTGGATTTGCACGCTTGGGTACTGCGAATAGATCTGGCCTTCGACGAAACTTTGCAGGGTTTTAGGTACCCAGGTGTAAAAATGGATCTGGCCATTAACAGACGCGATTTCAAAACTTAGATGTTCTTGGACGCCGTGATTGGCACGTAGTTCGTTCCGGTCACGAAGGATGCCGTGAAGGCTGGCAAAAAGCTGTTCGGCGGCAAGTTCTGACTTGTCGTTTGCTTTTGGAATTTCAAGAACTAACAGGACGGATTCGACGGCTTTTACCGCGTCGATCCGGCGGTAATTACGCCACGTCATGAATCCCAAAATGAGTACGATTGGAAGCCAAACGTACCATTGAAGAAGTAAATTTATGAGCCACAAAAGAAAGTCCATGTCTACAGTCTATTGTCCCACCTGTTACTACTGATTGCAAGCGCCCTTACTTGGCGTCGTTGATGGCGTAAGTAGCTTTGGCAACGCGTTTGAATTGCGATTTGCTTTGTAGGTTTAACAGGATTGTCGTTTCTTTAACTTGACGGCTTTTTAGGACGCGTCGGACGATTTCGTCGCGGTGAAGAGGTTCGCCTGCTTTTTTAAGAACGTCAGTGATGATGTCAGCAACGGTTCCCTTTGAGAAGCCCCAGTTGTCGAGTGCGTAAATACCACGGCCGATTAATACGAAGCGCTTATCTTTGATGAGCTCGTTGTGAATAGCCTGAGTGGTAACGTCTTTTCGTTTGAAGTCGCTGTCTTTGATTGCAGCGGCAATGTCAGAAAAGTGCATGGGTTTGCCGTTTTCGGCCAAGATAACGTAGATCTTGTCGCGAATGTTTTTAGGGTTAACGGTTGGCCACTTCGTAAGTCCCCAGCTGTCTTTTAGGTGTGCTAGGTGCTTGCTAGTGCTAGCAAGTGCACGAACCTGGTCTGGGTGGTCGTGGCTAAGTTTATCGTGAAGTTCTTCGATCTGAAGAGGTTCACCGTGCTTTTTGATAGTCTTAACGATTTCATCAACGTTTGATTTGATCTTTTTCTCGTCAGCGTGTTCTTTAATACCAACAGCATGGTGGTAGTTATCGTTTTCGCTAATAACAACAAGCTTTGGTGATAGCTCAGCGATAAAGGCAACGTGAGCACGGCTACGTGGGTCGGTAGCACCGCCAACAAGACGTTCGGTAACGTCAGCGACACGGGCAACACGGCCAGTTTCAGAAAGTTCACGGATGAGCGTGCGTTCAACGTCATGGATAGCAGGAACTTTACCGGCTTCCGCGGCCATTTTAAGACGAATAAGAATAGCTTTTTCAAGCTGACGAACGCGTTCTCGGGTGATGCCAAGCAATTCGCCAATTTGTTCAAGGGTTTCACGGCGGTCAAGTAGTCCGAAGCGACGGGTAATAATCTCACGCTCACGGTCTTGCTCGATAACGCTAAGGATATCGTCGACTGCGGTGCGTAGTTTTTCACTAGTATCTGTTTGTACGGTTTGGTCCATGACGGTTTCGTTGTTCCTCTCTGTATCACCTCAGAAAATTAAGGGTTGTTGTATTTCTATGTTCGATTATAGAACAATATTTCTATAATGTCAAATAGTTTGCCTATTTAATTAATTATAGCATGAAATAGACGTGTGTAGTAAAGAGTGTCTTAGAGCTTTTTAAAAGCTTACGTTATGTTGTGCGTTACCCCTTAAGCTGTCTAACCTATCGTGTGCACCCCTGATAATTAGCTTGATTGGCGCCTAGTGATGCGCTTCCGGGCTTTTTTAGCCGGTGCTTTATCTAGGAGTTCTTTAGCTTGATCATGCGTGATCGAAGCAGGCTCGGTATCCTTTGGAATTTTAGCATTTTTTTTGCCGTCTGTAATATATGGACCAAATCGCCCCTTTAATACCTTGATGCCGTCGCCAAAATCGGCGATGTTTTTTTCGCGTTCGGACTCTACTTTTGCCGTATACAGCTCTTTTGCTTCATCGAGCGTAATAGTATGTGGGTCAAGCGGTTTGATACTGACGAATAGTTTGTCGATTACTATATATGGGCCAAAACGGCCAATGTTGGCTTTAATTTCTTTACCGTCGTCGGTTTTGCCAACCAGGCGTGGGAGTTTGAACATTTCAAGTGCTTGTTCTAATGTAACGGTTTCAATCTTGGCCCCGGTTGGGAGCGGCGCGAATTCTGGTTTAGGGTCATCTGACTGTTCACCCTTTTGCAGCATAGGGCCATAGCGGCCAAAGCGCGCAAAAATAGGCAGGCCTGTCTTAGGGTCATCACCGATGTGGCGCGTGTTGGTGGCTTCGGCGCGCGAGATGTCGGCACTTGCCTCTACTAGCTGATGGAACGGCGTGTAGAAGTCGGTAAGCACACTGACGCGGTCTTTATTGCCAGCGGCGATTTCGTCGAGTTCAGATTCGACAGATTTGGTGAAATCGTAATCCATTACCTTTTCGAAGTGCTTGACCAAAAAGTCAGTCACTACCTTACCGGTATCTGTCGGAAAGAGCTTGTTAGTGTCTTTGCCGTACTGGATTTCCTCGGTGATTTCGGCAATCTTGCCGTCTTCGAGGCTGAGCTTTTGGATATTCTTCGGAACACCCTCGAGATCGCCGCGCTCAACGTATTCACGGGTTTGAATAGTATTAATAGTACTGGCATAGGTTGATGGACGGCCAATACCCATTTCTTCGAGTTTGCGCACGAGGCTGGCTTCGGTGTAGCGGGCTGGACCGCGGGAAAGGTTCTCAATGGCTTCGGCAGATTTTAGAGTAAGAGGGTCACCTTTGCTAACATCCGGTAGGAGTACGTCATCGCCGCTTCGGCCGTAGACTTTAAGGAATCCGTCAAAGACAACGATCTCGCCCTTGGCTTCCATCATTTCCTTGGTTTCACTGGCTGCCACCGTAATTGTGGTTTTTTCTAAGCTAGCGTTTTCCATCTGTGAAGAAAGCGTTCGGCGCCAGATCAGGTTATATAATTTCTTTTGCTGTTCGTCAGCTCCGGCCCATTCTTTGGATACGTCCGTTGGACGGATTGCTTCGTGAGCTTCCTGTGCGCCGGCAGATTTGGACTTGAACGTACGGAAATGGTGGTAGTTGTCGCCGTAGGTTTGTTTGATGAAGTTTGTCATCGCACCTAGGGCCTGGTCAGAGAGGTTTACTGAGTCGGTACGCATGTACGTAATATGCCCTGCTTCGTACAGACGCTGGGCGAGGCTCATGGTATTACGAGGGCTAAAGCCAAGCTTACTACTGGCTTCCTGCTGCAACGTACTGGTGGTAAATGGTGCTGACGGGCTGCGCGTACCTGGCTTCTTAGTGATATCGTCAACGGTAAAGTCGCTCTTTGCGAAATCTTCAAGGATTTTACGAACGTCGTCTGCGGATTGGTGTTTTTTAGCACTTACCGCAGGGAGGACGGTTCCGTCTGAAAGGATAAATTCAGCGGTAAGTTTGAACGTCGATTCTGGCGTGTGGTTGTCAATCTCGGCTTCGCGCTCAACGATCAGACGAACGGCAACGGATTGCACGCGGCCAGCCGATAGCTGCGGGCGGACTTTGCGCCACAGCACTGGGGAAAGCTCAAACCCTACGAGGTAATCTAGGGATTGGCGAGCTTGCTGGGCTTCAACGAGAGGCATATTAATAGTACGCGGATTCTTGACCGCTTCGTCTAGCGCGCTTTTGGTGATCTCGTGAAAAACAATACGATTCGTCGTTTTAGGATCGAGTTTAAGTACCTCGGCGAGATGCCAGGCAATGGCTTCCCCTTCGCGGTCTTCATCGCTTGCTAGCCAGACGGTGTCGGCGAGCTTCACTTCTTTTTTAAGTTCAGCGATGGTTTTTTTCTTGTCAGCGTTTACTTCGAATTTTGGCGCAAACTTGTTAGCAACGTCCACACTCCCATTCTTGCTGGGAAGTCCACGAATGTGGCCAATGCTACTTTTAACGACAAAACCACTCCCGAGATACTTCTCGATAGTCTTGGCTTTGGCTGGGGATTCCACGATAACTAGGTTTTTACTCATATACTTTATATAGTCCTTGTGCTTGATAGCTAAACACAAAGGCTGATTGTATGCAAATTGATTGAATTGGTCAAGTGTTAGAGTATTTTAGGCAAAGAAAGAGGCGGCCTTCCATGCGTAAACGCACGAAATGACCGCCGGCTTTCCCAACTTCAGGTAGAACTTGGTAAAAGCGCATGGACACCCTGTGTAGGGTTTGGGTTGTTACCGCGGGTCGCAGATCCCCAGCTGGTTGTTGCCGATCTTGCCCCAGCCGCCCTTGTTCGAAGCGGAGGACAGCAGGATCGTATCGCGCCAGTTGGCTTCGGGCACCTTGCCGTACAGGCTTTCGCCGGCGATCAGCGTGTCCGAGGGGAGCACACTCCCCTTCTGCGGGAACACCAGCAGGCCGGCCGTGGTGACGAGGGTCGAGACGAAGTTCGTCCCGTCCTTGTCGGTCGGCACCGTGCCGTTCAGCTGCAGGGGTATCCAGGTGGACACGTCACCGGCGCAGATGAGCCTGTGCTCCTCCGGGAGGAACTGCGGATCAACTCTGACATACCTGGGGAGGTCGCCGGTGCCGTACTCGTGGGATACCACCGTGATGGTCCTGCCGTTGGGCCTGACCGGCTTGACGGAGGGTTTCACGGCCGGTGTCGAAGTGGGTTTGGCAGTCGTGGGCGGCGTCGCCGGGACGGAAACGGTCACGGTCTTGTAGGCCGTGGGTCGCTGCGTCGGTTTCGGCGGCGTCGTCTTGTCGGGACCGGGAGTAGGCGTCGAAACGCTCGTCCCAGCCGTGGTCGTGGAGCTGGAGTCGGTGGTGGAAGTGGCGTCGTTGCCACAGCCAACCAATACGGGTGCAGCGGCTACGCTCGCTGCTACGGTACAAAACAACCTTCGTCGGGTGTTCATTTTTTCACTATAACACTTGTGACTAATTTTGTCAATCGACACGCCTCTTCCTGTAGAAATATTTTGACAAAGGAAAAGAGCGGCCTTTTTAAGGGCCGCTCGTGTGTTTTCCCAAAGATGTGTTAGCTGGTCTTGTCGAGCCGGCAGAGTACGAGGTCGTAGTAGCTCTGGTCCAGGTAGGCCACGTCGCCCCAGCCTCCCTCCACGATCGGGTCGACAGGCAGGATCATCGAGTGTGCGGTTCCGTTCTGCATCTCCTCTGGGAGGGGTGCAGCGAGCCGTTCACCGACGACCAGCGACTCGGCCTCGATGGCCTGGTCGCTGGTGATGATCGCGCCATCTTCCGTGATCGTCAGGAGGATGGTGCTGTGAGCGAGTGGCGTCGGGATGCCTGGCAACAGAGTGACGGGCATCGAGTAGTCGTGGTCGCACACCAGACCGCCGCCGGGGCGCTCAGTGATGTTGGCGACCTCGTCGATGATCTTGGGTATCACCACCATGGGTGCTGTGGAGGTACTGGGTTCGTCATCGTTGACGATGTTGACCGCAACAGCGGCGATGATGGCGAGGATGGCTACGCCTGTCCCTGCAACTGCAAACTTCTTCAGGATGTTCACTGTTTAATTATAGCATTTATAGGTGTTTTTGTCAATCAACACCCTTTTCGATGAAAATATTCAGACAAAGGAAAAGCGACCGCTGGATGCGGCCGCTGGGGCTTCCCTGGTGCTGCAGTGCAGCTCCTCGGTGAAGCAGTGTGACACGTGACGTGTGTCAGCCGGTGAATGCGCAAATCTGGACGCGCCACCACATGGTGATGTCGGGAAGCCAGTCGTACGCGGTCAGGGTGACTTGGCTACCTGCTGCCGTGGCGGGAAGCCAGGCGGCGTGAGCCTCGTTTACCACGATCGCGATCCGCCCTGGCTCGATGTCCAAGTCGCGCGGCGACAGCATCAGATCACCGCGGTCCGTCCAGAGGTTGATCAGGTTGCTGTTGATGGCAACGCTGTCGTCTGCCTGAACGGGCTTCGAGACGATGCCGCCCATGGACCTACAGTGGACGAACCCGCCGTCGCTCTGAAGCAGACGGATGTCCATCGGGTCCTGTGCGGGAAGCACCGTCTGGCTGCCGTTGATGTCGGAGTCCACGGTCCAACTGCCGACCTCGTCATCCCACGCCGACTCGCCGAAGGGCAAGTTGTCGCAGAAGTACAGGGTGTCGTTGTACGAGTACCCACAAGGGTTGTTGCAGGTCTCGGAGATCCCATACGGGTCGATGCCGTACAAGCCGAAGAACTCGCAGGGCATCTCAGCTAGATCTTGGACAGGAGGAAACTCCTCCGGGGGCTGCGTCATGGACACAGTCGTGGTGTGGACTTCCTGGGCGGGGGTCATGGCATCGCCGTAGGCGCTACCGATGACGACAGCCAGGATAGCTGCAAAGGTGACAGCGGCTACGCTCGCTGCGGGGGACGTATCGAACTTCTCACGAAGGTTCACGATAACGAATTATATAACTTATATATAAAATTGTCAATGATCATTATATGAGCGTCCACTGGCTGCCGCCAAGAGCGCGGACTGTTCCTGCAAGCTCTACCGTAGTGAGCGATTAGTCACATTACCCTACGGGAATAGCAGTTCTTGTAAAAGCGTGTCGCCCGTCGCGAGTTCCTGCGTGTAATAGCGCGATAATAGAGGATTTTGGGAAGTAGCATTCCTATAGAATGTAATATTATAGCTTTTTAGCAATAATATTTAGTATCTGTAAATAATTATGCTTATCTGGAGATATTCTATTGATTTCCAGATGTTTTATGTCAGAAACTGTTGACATTGTGTCAAATACGTGCTAATATCAAACACGATTGGTTGCTATGCGAATACAACCAAACGCACCTTATACCCCCTATTCTAACTTATGTTAGGTTGTGCGCAATGTGTTATTAAGTAACTACCCTCCACTTTTTAGCCTAGAAAGCGTTGCGTGCATACTAACCCCTTTAACCGGCGGGCCTCCATATTTTGTGTGAGGTGGGTCACGCTTTACCCCTAGGGGTGTGTTAAAGGGCCAAATGGCGCCAGGTGATGCCCACCCTTACCTGGCGCTTTTTGGTTGGCTTTGATATTATCAAAATACCTATGACTGCTTTTTACATGATCCTTGCAATTATTATCGGTAGCGTGATTTCCTTAGTTGGAGGTTTGTTACTTTTACGCTTTAAGAAACGCCGACAGGCTGCACTATTATTAACTATGCCTTTTGGCGCCGGTGCGCTACTAGCAGCAGCCTTTTTTGATCTGCTTCCCGAATCTTTTGAGCTAGCTGATTCTCGTGCGATGCTTTTATACTGTCTGGGCGGTTTCATCTTCTTTTTTGTATTTGAGCGTTGCGCCAGTTGGTTTCACCATCACCACGAACACGACGGACACGGCCATAATGTACGTCAACGGTGGTTAATTATTTTGGGTGATATGACCCATAATGCTATTGATGGTGTGGCTATTGGTGCGGCATTTTTGGTGAGTGTGCCAACGGGTATTATTACTGCCCTTGCCGTGTCGGCACACGAAATTCCAAAAGAACTTGGAACATTTGCATTGTTGCTTGACCGCGGATGGAAGGACAAAACAGTTGTTCTCGCCAATATTGCGACCGCTATCGCGACGATTATTGCTGCGGTGATTGTATTTACTCTTGGAAAAGACATTAGCGAATTAGTCGCACCTCTGCTGGCTGTTACAGCCGGGTTCTTTATTTATGTTGCAGCCAGCGATATTATTCCCGATATTCACGAACAACCACAAAAAGTTGGAACTATCCAGGCTGCCATGTTGGTTATCGGCGTGGTGCTTGTCGGATTTGTAATTACACTTCTGGGCGTATAGCGAAAGTAAGAGTTGTGTTAAATACACTTTCGTGTTATAAATAGTGTGTGCCTGCCCGTGAAACACTGGTAGTACCGTGTGTATAATAAGTGGTTCACTGTGTGGTAACTCTTGTATCTCAGGTTCATTCATTTAGGGTAGAAAGTCGGGCGAGGCACGTCAGACCCCTAAAAGAAGGAGGTGGCCCACTATGGTCACCGAGATCAAGAAAACCACCGCCCTGCTTCGCGGGACCATCACCGGAAGAGTGGTAACACTCGACCAAATGATGGCTGCCCACGCGGCGGGATACGGTGGTCGGTCCACCCCGCTACCCATGGTCGTCCGCACCAAGGATGACCGTGAGTTTCGGCTCGGACTTGTCGTAACAGGAGTCTTGCATCGCGTCAGCGGTGACAAGACCCTGTGCGACTTCGCAGGAGTGGTACAGTTCGTCTCTGGAATCGGGGTAGAGCGCCTCAAGGGCGTGCTCGTCCAGGGAACGATCGATCTCTCCTGCACACTGGCGGTCACTGACTGCCAGGGACGGCTCGAATGTCTCCGGCCAGTATTGGCGGAAGTAGCTTGAGCTAAAAGGAGTGCGGCGGACCCCGTGCCGCCGCACTCCTACCCTTCTTTCGTTGCAATAAGTCAACTTTTAAAAGAGTTTATTTACTGCTACGCAAGTAGTAGCAAAAGTGTTCGTGGATCAGTCCTTCCTGATACCCCCCTTCAGGTGGGAAAGATTTCACGGATAGTGTCAATGTGGACCGCAGGGGATCACATTGTGTGTTGCTTTCGCTAGGCAATGCAACAGGGAAAGCATTTCCTTGCACACGCTAGCCTCGAGTGGAAAGTTTGCGTCTGTCGGATATCGAGCCGACGCCCCTTTCTTCCCCAGACCGGGGTCAAGGGCCTTACTTCCCTCGCTATCCTCTCATGCGGGGTGCCCCCCTGGGGCACTATGAGGACCTGGGTGGTGAGTGTGGCTTCGGTCGCGCTCACCCCCAGGGTATTTCATGAACTCAATGCCTTTGCAAATTGCAGAGGCTATTTTTTATATGAGTGTATGACTGTCAGCGGTATGGTTACCGTTAATAAACTCGTCTATTAGTTCGATTGCTTTAGGCAAGATTGAGTTTCGCAAGGCTACAGACTCGTCCTTTGTAAACTTTCCTAGCACAAAATCTGCGTCGTGGATTTGAGTAGCTAGATCATTATGGATGCCTATGCGAAGGCGCGGCGTGTCGTGGCCGATATGTTCGATGATTGATTTAATACCGTTATTCCCTGCCGCACTGCCGCTGAGGCGTGTACGAACAACGCCAAATGGCAATGCTAGTTCGTCATGCACAATCAAGATATCTGCTGGTTCAATTTTGTAAAAATCAGCAATGACACGGGCGGATTCGCCAACGAGGTTGTAATAGGTTGAAGGTTTGGCAAAGATAACTTTCTCATCTGAGCTATTGGATTCGGCGATAGCGGCTTTGAATTTATCTTTGGGCTGAAACATCAGTCCTTTTGCGCGCGCATATTGATCAAGCGCAGCAAAGCCCACGTTGTGACGCGTGTTTGCGTATTTTTCTTCGAGATTACCTAGGCCAATAATAAGTTTCATGCTAGGTTATAGTATAAAGTATTGTTAATGTTGTATATTTATGTTATAATAAACATACAATCGAAGTACTGAAGAGTAATGCGATCGTAGAACCAGACCGACTAGTAGAAAGTGCACACATGTCAACTGTTTCGCTTGAAATCGCGACTATGCATTGGCGTGGAAACGAGGTCGTGACCGTCAGATTTCCCGCCAACTACAACATGGAGGGGGACTACTTCGGCATCGTGGTGACGAGTATCGATCATTCGGCACCTGGTGGTGGAGAAAGCCGAGAAGGCATACCCATCGCTACCGAGATGTTCGTGGAGCCGTGGAACCGTCAGCACGTTCGCATCTTGACGCCGCTCCTGACCCTTCAGGGGATCGAGGAGATTCGACGACGACTGCGGGATGAAGAGAGCTTCACGCTTGACGTCGACGCGTACGCCTTCCAGCTCTTTCTCGACGACATGCGTCAGATGATGTCCCTCTAGGGACTTCCGTCTCTACTGGTCACCCTCACCCCGTGTTATCCGCAGGAAAAGAACCCCGCGTCGATGGCGCGGGGTTCTTCCTTGTTTGAGGCTATTCTTCTTCGTCTGTTTCTTTATCAGCGAGTTTTGCTTTTTCAGCTTGTTCTTTTTCGCGGTTGGCTTTGATTTGTTTTTCGTCACGGAAACTGAATTTAATCGGAGTACCGGCGTAGTTGTAGGTCTCGCGTAGTTGTCGTTCTAGGTAGCGTTCGTAGCTCCAGTGAATGAATTTTAGGTTTGATCCATAGATCACGAACCATGGTGGTGACGTGTCGGTCTGAACCATGTAACGCAGTTTTGGATGCGTGTTTTTAAGCCCTGCAGGCGGGTGACGCTGGATGGCTTTTTGGAGCATGTCATTTAGCACGCGGGTTTTCGTGGTTTGTTTACGACGGGCATCAATGTCGAGTGCTAGGTCGAATAATTTCGTGACGTTTTGGCCAGTGACACTACTGGTGAAAATGAGCGGTGCCCACGGGGTGAACTTGAAGGTCCGAGCGATTTTAGGCGCGAGCGCATCGCGGGTGTAGGCGTCTTTATCTTCGACGCTGTCCCACTTGCTGACGACAATTGCCATCCCCTTGCCTGCTTCGTCGATAATACCGCCAAGACGTTGGTCTAGCTGGGTATTCAGTTCGTTTACGTCCATCAAGAGGAAACAAACGTCGGCTTCTTCGATAGCCTGCAACGTACGAAGCACGCTGAACTTTTCGATGCCTACTTCTTGCTTGCCTGGTTTTCGCATGCCGGCGGTGTCAAGTAGTTCGATGTCGCGGCCGCCGTAACGGATCGATGTACGGTTGACGTCGCGGGTTGTTCCAGCGATATTAGCAACAAGTGCCTGCTGCTTACCAGCAAGGCTGTTAAACAGATGGGACTTACCAACGTTTGGACGGCCAATTAAGGCAACACGGAGGATCTCGTCAGGTGTTTCTTCGTATTTAGCAGGAATAAGTTCGACAATTTCATCAAGAATTTCGACAATACCTTGGTTGTGTTCGGCTGATGCACGAAGAATATTTTTAATGCCTAGACGTTTGAACTCATCAATACCAAGGCTACCTTTTAGATCGGCTTTGTTAGTGACAAGGATCGTCGGTTTTTTAGATTTGAGGGCTTTTTTAGCTACCGTTCGATCTTGATCGCTAGAATATTGGCTGCTGTCGACGACGACAAGAATAACGTCAGCGGCCTCTGCTGCTTCGGTAATTTGTTCTTGAATACTGGCTTCGAAGTCGTCGTTAGGATCTTTTAGACCAGCCGTGTCGACGAGCCAAAAGTTGTGGTGTTTGTGTTCTACGCGACCCAAAACATTGTCACGGGTGGTACCAGCTTCGCGGGCGACAATCGCCTGCTGAGCGCGGACCATACGATTAAAAAGCGAACTCTTGCCGACGTTCGCTTGACCGATAATTGCTACTGTTGGTAGTTTTGAAGCCATAACTTTGGCTAATTATAACAGAGGTTGTGTCAGTTAGCGAGCATAAGCAGCGTGCGGTCCGCTAGACAGGTATTCAGTTGACGGGCAAAGTACATAATGGTATCGTTTGCATGATTGCTTGATTACAATTGCACCTTGGGAGAACGTTGCCTGAAAAGTGCATACGAGTAGAAGGGATTCATGATGATGGGACGGCATTTTGTGGTTCTGCCGGATAGGTCGGTCTCAAGGCCCGTGAAGTGTGGGGTGGCCGAGGCAATCTGGACTGAGAGGATCGTCAGCGCTCTAAAAAGGGTCGCATCCGAGGTTCAAAAGACTGCGGACCTCAGCCTTCAAGTCCGAGATCTTTCGGACAAGAATAACACACTTCTTGAAAACAACCGAGCGTTCGACGAGGAGAACGATTGTCTCCGCAAGGAGGCCAAAACGTACCAGCGAACAATCCAGAATGTCCTGTCTCTTCGGCAGAACGCGGGTGCGGCAATTGCCGACCTTCTGGGTATCGAAGAGCCGTCCGAGCCGATCGTGAGCGCGGGTGGCGAGGCGTTCACACTCGAGTTCGGAGCGCGGTGCACCATAGAGGTGTATCCCTTCACTGAGAAGATGTATGTGATTGTGCTCGGGTCGGGTGTGCAATACTCATATTCGATCTCCAACGGCAGACTCCATCGGGAAGATGCGAGTCGCCTTGCCAAGGCACTGGATCGCCCGGAGGTCTCACTCCTTGCATTTCTAGATCTGAAGGAACGGCCGCAGAATCCCGAGTAAGACGTATCAAGCATGAGACGTGGTTGGCCCAATTTTGAACTTTGTTCAAGGTTCGGGCCAACCCGTCAGCCAGCACAAGTTCTGTTATACAGGCCTCCAGATGAGGTCTTTATTTATAATATATATATCACCTACTGAATATTGGTGATATCGAATTTGCCAGGCTGTATATCACCAAGTGAATAATTTCCAAAATTGGTACGGTGAAGTTTAATCACCGAATATCCTAATGCGCCGAAGGTTCGACGAATCTGACGGTTGCGGCCTTCGCTCATCGTTATTTGCCAACCTTTACGGTTGTCGTCAGACAGTCGCTCCAGCATTAGCTTGCTGCCTCCATCCTCTAGCTGCACTCCGTGGTCGCTGATCATCTGCTGATGAAGAGGTTCTAATTCGCGGTCGAGGCGTACGTTGTACGTTTTTGCCTTTTTAAACTTGGGATGAGTCATCTGATAGGCAAAATCGCCATCGTTTGTTAAAAGCAGCAGCCCAGAGCTATCCCGGTCCAAGCGCCCGACTGGTTTTAAGACATGGTATTCCGGGGGAAGCAAGGTGTAGATTGTTGGGTTCTCGCCTTGGTCACGGCGGGAACAAACATAGCCGACGGGTTTGTTGAACAATACGTACTGGTAGGCAGTATTTTTTGTTAGCTCTTTACCGCTTACTTTAATACTATCCCCTTCATTGAACCTAGCTCCAAGCGTCGCGGGCTCGTCATTAATGGTGACGCTTCCCTCTTCGATTAAGTTATCGGCTTCACGACGAGAAACACCTAACTCTAAGGCGAGGTGTTTGTTAAGGCGGTTATTTGTCGGTTCAATCATTTAGTGATGATTATGACACGGTTGGGGGCTGAGGGCCAGGCGTAAAAGGTGTCGGTGGCTGTGGGTTATCCGAGCGAGGTGTTTCTTCGAACGATATTTCAGGTTCTTGAGGAGTAAGAGGAGGTGTCGGAGTTGGCATTGCCGCAGGGCTATTCTCCACTGGTGGCGCGGCAACAAACGGCTGTGGCGCTTGCACGGGAGCTGGAGCGGGTGGTGTTGGCGGCAAAGGCGGCGCGGCAACAGGTGCTGAATCAGCACTAAGTTCACGATCCATAAGGCTACCTAGATCTGGTTTTGAACTAGGCGTAGGTGAAATCGGATGAATAACACGATCACCGAGGCTTGCAGGCCGTGTCGTCGAGAATGGCGCTGTTGGGCGTGGAAGAGCTGAAGGTGCGGGTGGCTGTGGGGCTACCTGCTGAGGTGCGGGTGGCGAGACTGGAGCAGGAGCTGCTGGTGCAGGCTGAGCGCCAGGTAGTGGAGCTACCGGGGCGGCAGCCGGACGAGGCGGTACGGGTGCGGCCGGGCGTGCACCAATCGGATTAGAGACCGGAGCGGCACTGGTGTTTCCACCGAATGTCTGCGGGCCAGCTGGACGTGATACCGGCGCGTCAGCAAGGACGTCGTGAACGGCGCGGACGACATCTTCAATACCAACCTGGGATTTAACAAGGTAACGGTCCGCACCAAGGGCTTCGCCTCGGGCTCGTTGGTCTTCGGAGCTGAGCGCCGTCATCATAATTACCCGGATATCTTTGGTCTCGGTGGTAGAACGTAAGATGTCTAACATATCGAACCCGCTGATTTTAGGCATCATCACGTCGCTTACGATCAGTTGTGGCCGTTCTTTGATTGCCATGGCTAGGGCTTCTTCCCCGTCACCTGCTGAAACTATGTCGTACCCCTCGGCTAAGAGCCGCACGCCGTAGATCTCGCGCAAACTCTTGTCGTCTTCTACCAGTAGTATTTTGGTCATATTATCCTCTATTGTACCGAAGCAAAGTAAAAATTACTATACCCCTTGTGCTTATTTTTGATCACGCGGTGGAATAGCCACTCCGCCTCCTGGGCGAGTTCTCACATATTGATTCGGATTCTGCTCAATACTTGTAAGCGGCGTGTTCGGAAGAACGGGTTGGTCGGATAAGAGCGCGGGGCGTCGGTAAGGCGTCGGAGCAACAGGTTGGGGCTGAGGGGGCGGAGTTGGAGCCGGGGCCGGGGTGCGAATCGAGTTTTGCAATTGTTGCGCGATAGCTTCTGGCGAAGGGCTGCTGTAAGCAAGTTCGCTTGATGCTGGCTGGGAAGCTGGAAGCGGCGTGTTCTCAACGACGGGCGGCTGTTCAGGGAGTGGCGATAACGTTTGCGCGGTGATTGTCTGTTCTTCTTGTACGCTCGCCTCTTCGATTAACCTGGTCGCGTCTTCATGACTTGTCCTGGGTAGCTCGACAGAGAAGGTGCTGCCCTTTTGAAATTCGCTATCTACCCATATGCGTCCGCTCATTGCTTCGGTTAGTTTGCGGCATAGGTATAGCCCAAGGCCAGTGCCGCCGATTTCGCGCGTGGCACTGTTGTCGACACGGTAAAACTTTTGAAACAGATGCGCCTGGTCTTCTTTAGGAATACCTATTCCGCTATCGGCTACGCTAATGACAACGTGATCGTTGTCGCCGTTTACGTCAATGACAACATCGCCCTGAGGCGTATATTTTATGGCGTTTTCGACAAGGTTCGCGACGACTTCGCGCAGGTGATCGTTATCGACGTTAACGAAGTAGGCGGGGTTAATGCGGCGCTCTCCCCCTTTGTCTTCGTCATCGTCGGGCTGTGGTTTGAACAGAACCCGCAGTCCTTTTTCGTGAGCCTTTGGCGTGAGGCCCTGAACGATATCGTGAATAAACGCGACAACATCGACAACCTTCGGATTGTTAGAAAGACGGCTGTCATCGGCTTTCGTGACATCTAAAAGGTCCTGGAAGAGCCTTCCGAGGTGTTCGGCGGACAGATGCGCTTTGGTGATGAAGTCACGGGCTTTGTCGTCAATCTGAGCTGTCGCGGGATTGAGTGCCAAGCCAAGGTAGCCTTCGATTGACGCAACTGGCGTACGCATTTCGTGGCTGGCGGTGCTGATAAACTCAGCTTGCTCGCGCTCTTCGGCTTTCTCTTTGGTGACATCGCGAAATACCACGATAACACCAGAACCCGGCTGGCCAACGGGTGAAACGACGATCGAAATAAGCAATTTCTTACCCGAGTTAGTCAGGAGCGTTAGATTACCCGACGTAGCCTGTTGATTACTGCCAAGCGCTTGGACTACCGGGTCAACCGATGGGGCTAATTCGGTATTATCCTTGTCGACAAGTTTTAGAACGGATTTATAGTCGAGCGCTAACGCGTCTTGCTTTCCCCACCCGATAATGCGCTGTGCTGCCGGGTTGATAAGCTGGATAACTCCTTGGCTGTCAAGCGCGACGACTCCGTCGGCGATGGCGTTAATGACCACTTCGGCTTTGCCGGCTACTTGGCTCAGTTCGGTGGCAAGTTCGCGGTAGGCGCGATCTTTTTCGGTCGGGTTGGCCTTGACGTGCCAGATCATATAGCTGACAACAAGGGGCAGCTCACCCCCTAAGACGAGGGTTAGAAGTGCTTCGCGGCTGAGTTCCCCGCCTGTAATTTGTAACACGACGTATGAAGTAATGGCGAGAAAAAGTGGCAACAGTCCGTAAAAACCAAAAACTCCGGCGAAAACGGATACGAACATCCATAAAGCAATGAACGGCGAGGTTGCGCCGCCCGTATCAAGGATTAAGACGGCTGAGGTGGCTGACAGAACGTAAAAGCTTGCTAGCGTCGTGAAGAACATGTACTTTTTGGGTATCCAAATATAGAACAATAGTCCAATGACGAACGAGACACCAGCCATAATAGCGGCTTTATCACCTACGAGGAACGTGCTGCCGCTTTCTCGCATACCCGAGAAATAAGCCCATCCATAGAGCGCTAAAATAGTGACCGATACGACCATAACAGCCTCGCAGATTCGGCGATGCCAAAAACGTGTAAGCGTCAACGGTTTGATAATGAGCCCCCTATTTAGACGATATAATCTTAAGCATCATTATGACTGATTGTGGACGCAGGTACAAGAGTTGAAATGCATGTATCATTGACAAATTTAGCTTAAAATTATAAAATATTGTTATCGAAGCTATTCTCAACTCCGAAAGGAATGAAATGCCATCGATAAGTAGTCGAATGACCCTGGCAGCCAAGGCGGTTACGATCATCGTTGCCGCTGCGCTGATCGCTCTTGTGCTCAGCTACAACCAAAAGGTGGCGGTTACGATCACGGTGTGTTCCGTGAAGCCTGTCACTACGGCCAACGGTGAGGTGGAGTACCGCGTCACTGCCGATGGAGGCCGTGAGTACACGACGGAACTCCCTGAGCTCAGGTGGCTGGAGACGTACAACGTCGACCTCGTGCATTGGCGAGTCCCGGGCATCAGCGTGCCCAAGATCGTCAAGGCGAACCCGGCGGCGGCGCAGCGCCCTGAGCTATGTCGATAGTCCGGTCCAGTCGTCGACACTTATGGTCCTGTATATCTTCGGATATACAGGACCGAGTCATTTCTAGAGTAGTTTTTGTATATAAGGTCTAGCCAGGCTGACGAGATAGAGTGATCCGGTAATCAGCAAAATCTTTTCCGGCCGTTCAAGTAGTGCTTGGACGGCTTTTCCAATATCTGGCTGCTGCTCGACGCCCGGATAATCCAGTTTACGCGCAAGTTCTTCGGTCTTGCCCGACTCGACCGAATGGCGGCTTTTCAGGTCCTGGCCTGCATAAAATGATGGGATGATAAGGTATGAAGCTAAGGGTTGGAGGATGGCAAGCGTTGAAAAAATCTTGGTGTCGGGTGCTTCGACAATGTTTGCAAGGACTGCTGCTGGTTCGGAATATTTTAGGCTGAACGTTTGGTAAAGCATCTCCATTTTTTGGGGGTTATGAGCGCCATCCAGAATAATTGTTTTGTCATTCCACGCGTAGACTTCAAAGCGGCCTGGAGGTGTTTCGTGGGCTACTTCATCAAGTTCCGTATAACTTAATTCTTCAAGGTCATCGCGTTTTCGTACGTAATGAAAAGCTGCAAGCGCTAATGAAAAATTCCGCCTTTGAAATTCGGGCAGTGCTGATGGCGTCATCGTGAATTTTACAGTTTCCAGAGTCGCCTTTTTCTTCTTGGCTGCCTCTTTGATAACGTCTAGGATCTCTTTATCTTGATTTTGAACGATGACGTGATTTTTTGCTTGGATAATACCCGCTTTTTGGACCGCGATCTTAGTAGTCGTATTGCCCAGGATTTCCGTGTGGTCAAGGCCTATATCGCTAATCACGCAAACCTTGTCTTCCCTGCGTATCGTATTAGTCGAATCTAAAAGCCCGCCAAGGCCAGTTTCGATAACCGCATAATCCACCTTCTCTTTTGCGAACACCCAGTACGCAAATGCAATAAGGAGTTCAAAATAGGTTGGGTGAAGTTCGCTCTGGTCAATAATATCGAGAAAATCATTTAAATAGACGAGGAATTTTTCGCTTTCAAGCGGCGTGCCGTCAATTTGAACCCGCTCGTTAATCGCCGTAATGTGTGGCGATACGGTCAGACCGGTACGCTGCCCTTTTGCCTGCAACATTCCACGAATGAAATATGCCGTGGACGTTTTGCCTGATGTTCCGGCAATGTGAACGGATTTGAATTGTTCCTGCGGATTGCCTATAAGCTGGAGGATTTGTTCGGTACGCTCCAGGTTGTACGATCCCTTCATATGCAAAGGTGAATACGCAAGAAGCGTTTCCATGGCTTCGTCTAAAGATTTTAGTTGTCTCATAGGGTAATTTTCCGGCTTCCGGTGATTGCCTCGGTAACTATACGGGTTTGGACTGCGGATGCGACGTCATGAACGCGGACGATATCGACGCCGCCCATCATCGCAAGGGATTGTACGACGACCGTACCAACCGCCCGGTCTACTACGGGCGCAGGCTCACCGTTAACTGCGAGTGCTTTGCCGATAAAGCTTTTATTGGATGCCCCGTATAGCACCCGGTAGCCCTTCCCTGTGAACTCTTGTATGTGATGAGTCAGTTCAAAACTTTGGCTGGCAGTTTTTGCAAAGCCAATACCCGGATCAAGAATAATATTTTCTTTTTTAATGCCGGCTTCTACTAGTTTTTCAGCTTGGTTAAATAAAAACGTTTTAGCGGCAGATACGACGCCTTCAGGGTAATCAGTCAGCCTGCTCATTGTTTCGGGCGTGCCACGCATGTGCATGATAACTACCTGGCAGCCTGAATTTTTAACAAACTCGATCATTGCTGGGTCGGCACATCCGGTAATGTCATTTACGATCGTTGCCCCGGCTTTTAGCGCGGCTTCGGCGACGGCAGGCTTGAACGTATCGACAGAAATGGGCTTATCGGTCAGTTGCCTAGCGATGGTAACCGCAGGGACGACGCGCCTGATTTCTTCTTCGATATCAATAATAACCGCTCCGGGTCGTGTGCTTTGGCCGCCGATATCTAATAGGTCAGCTCCTTGATCGAGTGCTGTTTGAATATGGTTTTTAAGCGGTTCTTCGTCGCTAACCGTAATGCCGTCACCTGCGAATGAATCAGGCGAGGTATTGATAATGGCCATGATCTGAGTAGACATGTATTTAGTGTACTCCACAGTTATTGTTGGATGTAGCCTTTAGAGCTTAACTGTTTGCTTTTCTATCATTTTGTCCGAAGATTCGGAGCTGATCTCGTAATAGTCCACGAAATCGTTTATAAAAGTAAACTTCTTTGCCCATTTTAAGAGTTCATTGATTGAAGAGTCGCGAACATTATCGCGAAGATGTTCGAGCTGCGGCCTGTAGATAGTCTCGGGTTCTCTTTCAAGAGTTTGGTCAGCCACTGTTGCTGTGTTGTAGGATTGGAAGGTGTGAGCAGCTTCAAAAAGGTCATGAAGAACAGATTCTTCCCCGTGAGAGATAATTTTCTCAACGCGCTGCAGAACCTCAATAGAAACATCAGGAAATAGGCGTAGATACAACGCGATTCTGACCTGCGCTTCAACGTCTCGATCAGCATCGGTTTTGTTGCCAAAAGGTATATCACCTACTACTGCGCCCACTTCTTGTTCAATTGTTTCATGAGTGACTTCACCCATGTCGTGAATCATAGCGGCAAGCATCAGGATGCCCACCTCTTCTTCTGTGATGGGCAGTTCGCCTTTTGTGATACGTTCAGTCTCAAGAATTTGCGCAAGAAATACACCCAGTTGAAGTTGGTGTAGTAGTGGGTCAACATCCATGCCAAGGTGACGGAGTTTCGTTTCTCTGTCGTACTCCTGCCTAGGGAATCTAAGTGGTTGCTGGCGTATATGCTGTCCGTACGGACTTGTCGCGGTACGTTTAAAAAGAGTGTCGACGCGAATCCCGCCGCCCATTCTAGACTTTACGGTTGAGGCAAAGTATTGTTCAAGCTCGCCTCGTTCTACCTCAAGGAGTTGTTCATATTCGTCGTATCTGTCGTTTAGTCGCTCAGTCATCAGAGCTTATTAAAGCATGTATATGTCAAGTGCGCAATTATTTAGTACGAAGAAACTATTCTGCGCTTACTGGCGCAAGCAGTCATCTAAACTGATATACTATAAGCACTATGTTATCTAGGATTAATGTGCGGGAGCTTAGGATATTCGTTGCTTTGGCAGTTCTTGTAGGATTGTTAGCCTCCCCTGCTTATGTGGCTGCCTCGCCATTTGGCCAGGGGAAATTTGGTGCTGACGTTCCGTTTGGATCGGCAACAAGTATCTCGATTAATTTAAGTGGTGATGTACCGATTGCCCTGACGCCTGGCGGAGGTAATTTCAGCGGAACGGGTTCGCACGTCGTGACGGTTACCTCTACCGATGTGGTTGGGTATTATTTGTATGCGCATACGACGAGTGGAACGAGCATGACAAGCGGAGCGGCTTCAATTCCTGCTAGCTCAAATACATCCGCTGGATCTCTGTCTGTTGGCTCTTGGGGATACAACACGACTGGCTCAACGACAAACTTTTTAGGAATGCCTGCAACGAGTGTTGCGATAAAAGATGCCATCGGGCCGTATAAAAACGGAGATCCTACGACCGTAACGTACGGGGCTCTCGCGAGTGGTACGCAGGAAGCGGGTTCGTACTCAGTTGCTGTCACGTATACCGCAGTCGCTAAAAATCAGTGATCTTTCCTGAGCCGCCTTTTTCGTCGTAACAGTACGATAGCCAGCCAGATAGTTCCCCCTAGGGTTACCCAGAACCAAATGGGAACGTAGGCAATATATTTCTTTTTCTCCGTATATTGGCCCTCTTCGTTTCTATACCCGTAGGTAGCTTGGTAAATACCTGGTATCGCAGGGGGCTGAATGGTTGTTTCTACTGACCGTATCGTCTGAGGCAGGAGTACGTGTGCTACCTCATTCCTTTTCTGGTCTAAAAACCAACCCGACAGTTTACCTGAGATATATACGAAGAAGTGGGTGTTGCCGGTATTCTTAATATTTAAATGGAGCGGAATCGAGCCGCTAAACGTGATGAGTGGTAACGTGTCGGAAACAATCTCACTCGTCTTTTTGAGTTTCCCATCGACAGTGGCATATAGAATTAACGCGGTCCGCACCTGTTTTCCTGGACTGATCGTTGCCGAGGCGAAAATACTGAAATAGTGACCACCAGGACTAGCCCCTATTGGAGGATTGATGCTATAGGTAACCGTTTGGCTTGTTTTTGGCGCAAGGTCAACCTGTGTTTTTGAAAGCTTTACCCAATCTTCTTTGGGCGCGCTAAAGTTGTAGTCATACGTATAATCCGCGAGCGAGAATTGTCCGACGGAAAGGACCACTTTCATGGGAGCGTCGTTAAGATTCCCAACCGTAAAAGTACCAGTAGCTGCTTTGCCGGCGGCAACGTTCAGATACTGCCGGGGCGGCGTAACAAAAAGGCCCTTTGGCTGTTCGGCTACGGGTGGCGTGACGGCCGATACGGGTGGTCCGATGGCAAAAGTAAAAATAAATACTGCTAAGAAAAATATGCTTAGCAGGCGCTTCATGATTTACGCGGTCTCTGGGCGCTTGATGAGCTGTACTTGGATATCTGAAATGACGTTGATGTAGTGTTTAATCGCGAATGCTTGGGTCTCTTGATTCCGGTTTTGCCATTCGGGTGTCATGACGTAGCCATAGTTAAAATCAAAATCACATGATACAGGGTAATGGTCGAGCTTGTTATCAATGCGCCATTGCTTATTGACGTACAAAAAGCTGGATTCAGAAATAGCTCGCTGATGTGTCGGATCTTGCCATGCGCGCATGCTTGAGTAATAAGGGCAGACAATTCGGGCGAACCCTTTTATTGGAATATTTGGGTTAGCAGGATCGAATTCGGCAGGTTTTAGGATACGATAAATTTCGTCGAAAAATTGAAAAAACGGATCATCGCGGCTGTCCCCGTGTGGGATATGCTCAACGAAATTTGAACATTCAATTTCGTCAACCGAGTTGTCAGCAAATTGAGTCCAAGGAAATGTCATTAGATCTTGAACGTAATCGGCGTCATCTGTCTTAACGATGTCGACGCCCTTAAATCCTTCGGGTTTGTTGCCACCACAGGCTAGCGAAAGCCTTAAAACTGTATCTTTATTAGTAGATTGCTTGGATTTTGGCATATTATTCCTTTATTAGTTTTAGGTATGTGGCAAACTTATCTAAACCGACTGCTTCAATTCTGCCTAGTATAGTATTACAGGACACGCACAGCAATCCTCTTATCTGTCCAGTTGTATGTGAGTGGTCAACATGTAGTCCTCTGATTTTCCCCGCTTTAGGAATTCTGCCGCACAATCTGCATTGACCATTTTGAGCTATAGTCATTGCTTCAAATTGCTCTAAAGTTAAACCATACTTGTATTTAATGTGCTGAATCTTTTGTCTTGCGTTTACGGCTGTTTTATTTCTATGATGATATTCGCGACGAGCTGCGTTACTCTTTTCTTGGTTCTTTGCTCTCCACTTTCTCATATAAAGTCTACGTTTTTCTTTTTGACTTTCCGTTTTTGCGTATTCCCTTTTTCTCTCCCGGTATGCTTCTAAGTCTTTTAGTCTATGTTTCTGACTCTTATTCATTACTACATTATCGTATCATGCAAACAGGCTCACCACATAATTTGAGCAGAAGCATCGTAGTGTCCAACTCGTACTCGTGAATCACAAGCGAATTTATATCCAAGCTCACGGGCTTTTTGGAAGAACCATAAATCCTGGGTGTATACCTGCGTACCGACACCCGGTACGACTTCTTGCTTGGTTTTGAACCAGTTGCCGTAATCGAATCGTTTGTCTTTGAGCATTTCCGTACGGAATAGCGTAAAGCCCATACCTAATCCGTTGCACGGTGTGACTGTATCGGGTTGGGGTATCTGAGGGATGAAATTAAGAGGCATGACTGATGGGTCGCCGTAGCACATTGGCTGGCCGCCTTCACCTTTGGTCCAGTATAATCCACCAACAACGTCATATTCATCTATGGCTTCGTATAATTTCACGAGTCCATCCGCCGGAGGCGCGTTATCCTCTTCGAGTGTCAAAATATATTTAAAGCTACTGAGGTCGGGATTTTCAAGGATCATTTTTAGCACGCTATTGTACGCTTCTCCAACTTCCATGCCTTCCATGAAGATCGGTCCAATAACCTTTTGGTTCATAGGGCGTATGAGCCCTTGCCAGTTTTGGACAATCCTGGCTGGAATAGAACCGCGCGTAGGACATACGATAATCGTCGAAAGATCGCGGTAAGTTTTTTCTTTTTCTAGCCGAGCGACATAATCGCTGGCATTATGAAAACCAACATCGTCGGGTACAAGAATTTGGGGCTTAGTCATCTAACATATTATAAATGGTAATCGTATAAAACACCACAGATAGAGCTAAGGAGTTAAGTGACCGATGCAGGTGCTGCCGTTGATGTATTTTTTTATTCGTACTCTAATATGATTACTTTTAGCTATTAAAATGTTCCCGAGTAACGATTGTTAAGGATAACGTGCGGTATAAAGATGGCCATAGCGTGGTTGCGGTTAACCTGATTTGAACTTACGACCGTCGGTAGTACGCTAGAAGAAGCCGAGTATAGCCCATTCCAATAATTGCCTTGAGCTAATGTGGTAGCCGTGGCAACACTGACGCCAATCGTTCCGCCACGCTGTGCAGAAGTCATGTAGTTCTGGCCGATCCATGATAGAGGTGGGCCGAAGCCAGTCGAACGAATTAACAGGCCAAACACATATTCGCCTCCTTCTGCGAAAGCAGGCAATGAAGACCATTGAGAGCTTACAAAGCTAAGCCAACGAGCGCTCTGATAGTTGGCAGAGTTACTTGTATTAGCGGTAAATCCCCAAGAAGTAGATGCTGAATTAAGAAGTGATAAATTAGTCACATTATCACTGTAAACTCCTATATGAACTGTCATGGTGTGTGATGAGGAAGATGAAGTGTTCATGTTGCCGCTCATATTCAGCAGAACGGTATTGGCTGTAATATTTGCTGCGAAATTAGCATTCTCTTGATTGAGGCGTTGGAAGAATACGGAGTTGTTTGTAGTTCCTAGAACAGCAGTTCCACCACGATCCATGTTCTGGTAAAAGTCCATTGTCTGCGCGCCACCACCTCCGCCAGCACCTGCTGAGATCGTAATAGTATTTCCGCCGGCATCTGTCGATTGACTGAGAGTAATATTGTTGCCGCCTGCAAATACTACTTGGTTTGAGGCAGTCCCACTTGTCCCAGCGGTGTTACCAATATTGCTTATTCCAGCTGAAAACGCAGGCACACCCATGCTAATCGTTGAGCCGTTCGTAGAAATACTCAACGCGCCTGTTGCGGATAGGCTGGATGTTTGCGGGACAGAAAAGTTGAACGATTGTCCCGTTGTCGAGGCGATGGTCATCGCACCTCCGGCAACAGCAAGATTAGCAGTGCCACTTGTATATGTCGTCTGTGAATTGGCAAGTGCAATACCACCGCCTCCCCCTCCGGCACCACCAGAGATCTGAACAGAGCCATTGCTGTAGCCGACGCTTACCCCGCCTAGACCATTGAAAGTGAGACTGCGTGCATCAACTGTACCTGAATTAGTTTGTAGAGTGTTGCCAGTTACATTTATTCCAAGTGTCTGGTTCGTCTGTGAGGTAATACCGTTATGTGAAGCGTAGAACCCCTGTGTGCCCGTTGAGAAAGATATTCCGTTGCTATTAGCAAAAGTAGCTGTTTGAAATGTGAATGATCCATTGGCTGCGCTCAGTGCCTGATTGCTCTGAGAAGTTAAGCCGTTGTGCGAAGCGGTAATGACCGAGCCGGTCGTGAGGCCAAAACTAACACCATTTGAGTTCGAAAATTTTATGGCACTCATGTTGCTGGAGGAGTTGCTACCACTAACATTTATATTAGTTAGACCTCCGGCAGCACCGGAAATTGTAATGGCGTTTCCTGCTTGGCTAAGCGTAATATTGTTACCGCCAGCAAAAGTGAGCGTACCTGAAGAAACCAGTGCGCCTGCACCGGCCGTGTTGCCACCGATAGTGGCGTTGATACGGCCACCGTTCATTGGAGGAAGATACGTCATAGTCGTCTCATATTATATACCATGTGCTTCCGTCTGAGATAACTGTCAGCGACGTGTATTGAAGATCAAGTGATATGCTTGTCTGGCCATCGATCGTATCTGATCCAGAGCGCGCGACAGAGCAGGTATTTCCAGAACCGTCGATACGCTTAACGTAAAAGCGGTATCCGGAATTGGCAGAAGCTGTCGGCAAGGTAATCGCAACGTTTCCACTAGCGGCATTCGCGAATATGACGACGTCAGTACCTGCGATCGTATAGTTGCTTGTTTTGGTGCTGGTCGCTAGTGTCGCGTCGCTCCATGCTGGCAACCCACCACTGACACGGAGTGTCTTCCCTGCTCCACCGGCAGCTAGGCGTACGAAGTTGCCGGACGAGTCGCGGTAGTAGGTGTCGCCTGTCGCGCCGGAGGAATCGTCATACAGGGCAACCTTCTTACGGACCGTACCGGTGGTGATGGTAAAGAATAGGCTATCGGTGTTAAATTCAGTTGCCCCTACTTCTGGGGCGCTTAAAAGCGTGCCTGATGTCAGTTTTAGAGGCGCTGTACCTGCCGTAGCGGTTCCTGCGCGGATCGTAACCGTTTCGTGCCCGCCGTTTTCCGTGGGGTTATCGGTATCATCGTTATAGTGTTCCTTCATGAGGAACTGGCGAATAATATCACCCCATACGCCGTCGTCACTGTTGACTATTGGTAATCGTTGCTCGGCCATACGCTACGCTCCGAACTTCCTGGTGCCAAACCCTTTGTTGGAATCGGTTGTCGTTTTACTGACCGCTTCAATATCGCCAGATTTAAGTTGCGTGGCGATGGTAATAAGCCGGCTGATCCCAAGAATACCTAATAAAACAGCTCCCGTAATTTGTAAAAACTCACGTCGGGTTATTTGCTGTTTTGTTAGTTTATCTTGTAGTTCACTTGCCATGCCTAGTGCTTCATTCGTTTGATTTTTGTCGTCCTATGCTTCGGTCGGGAAAATTTAAGGATTTTACTTGTTAGCGACCATATGCCCGCAACGAGTAATAGTATAAACAGTAAGAGCCCAGCTAATATTTTCCAAGGAATAACCCAAAAGCCGGCTTCTCCGGTAATAGGTATGTCACGCTGGCCATCGTTATATATCGCGACAACTTTGGCGGTGTAGTGGCCTACGCGTATGTTAGAAAGATTTGACCAATTCCAGTCTACTTTTTTAGATGCGTCCGTTCCGTCGGTACGCTCAACGGGAAACCCGTTATCCCAGTCGACAGAGAAAGTACGGGTCGTGCCAGGTAAGATATATCCCCCGCCTTTGTTGACTGCTAAAATATCGATCGGGTTGTTATCCTTGGAATCGCGCTGTAAGAATATATCACCGGCTGGCTGCGCGATAGTATTACCCGTGTTCCTGATCTTTACGTTGATCGTAGAAGGAAGATATTCGTACATGCCTTTATCAGTGGAAACGCTTTCTATCTCAAGTTTGCGAGTAGCGCCTGGCCGGTCAATGTTCAGCAAGACGAACACGCCTATCTGGGCTTTGATTGACCGCCCCGATTCCTTTGACGGCTGATCATTTCTTTGAATCAGCATTGCGAAAGAATAGCTAAACCCCGCGTCCTTTGGGACGTCGATCGTGAGCTGTTGGTCGTACCACTGTCCCGGGCTTACTTCAAAGGTGCTTGCTTTAAACTTTATCCAGCTGGCTATTTCAGGAGGTTTCGTGTCATCGAACTGCACTTCGCCGGTCGTATTATTGATCTTAAAACTACGAGGTTCGATCTTCAGTTTCTCAGTTTGCGGTCCGGCATTCCGCACTTTGAAATCGATCGTTTTGCTTTCCCCGGGCTTTACCGTAGTCACGACTGGTGATGGCGAAACTTCTAAGTAAAATTCGCCCTCAGCGGCTGAAGCCGTTTGATGCTGAAATATTACATTAGCACTGAGCGATGCTGAAAGCATCGCTAGCGACAAAATAATACGACGAAGATGTTTGCTCATATATGTTTTCCTAAAGGGGTTTAAAACAGTCCGGCACCTATAACGGTTAGCGTATCCGTGTAGTCACTAGCTGAGGCTGTGATTGGGCTGATTGCCGCGTTGTTCTTGATGGTGAGCACTGCGGTATCGGCAGTACCGTTTGAAGACGCAAGCGTCCTTAGGGTCGTGTCAAGGCCGCCACCTTGGCCTGCACCAGTTCCTACGAAAGGCGCGGCGACGGTAAGCGTACCAGATCCACCTACTTGTGATGAGGTAATACCGGTATTATATCCTTGCGTTCCCGCGACGAGCGTACTGTTCGAACCAGGGGTCGTTGATCCAATCGTGTATGATGCCGTTGCTGACGTAAGGCCGGTATTTAAATCTTTAGACCATACCATCCAACCGTTCTTAGCATTGGTGTTAACGGTTGCTGTCCGTGGCGTAGGACTCGTAGTGACGCTACTTGTCGTAAGCGTACCAAGCGCATCGGTGCTACCGCTTAGCGCGAAAGAGAATGTCGAAGGAACGGTTGCCGAAACGATAATTTGGTCGTTTGCTATGCTGGCCGTGCTATAGCCCGCACTATCAATATCCGTTGGGGTTACCGTCCTGGTGAGGACCGTACCCGTATTAGAACTTGTCGCGCTGGCTTTTACGGTGACTGCCGCACTGTTTATCCAGTTAAAGCAGTAGAGCGTGCTAGCGGTAAGGTCACCACTAGGGAACGTCACGACTTGTCCCGTGACGTTCGTTGCCGTGTTGATGCCAACCCACGCCGTTCCGCCTGTTGGCCAAGCTAAGTTAGTGGTGCTCGTCGTGAAGTTAGCAGCTGTTCCTAAGGTGTAGCCCGTAGGAAACGTTACTTGAACGTCCGCCTCGGTAGCGGTGCTTGTTGGTTTTGCGCAGATTGTTCCTGTGGTTGGGGCACTTGTCTGCATTCGGTCGAATCTGACGGTTGCCTGTCCTAGGTCGGCTGCCGCTGCAAAGCTATGTGATAAAAGTGGAAGAACTAGTGACAACGCAATAACCGCTGCCAGTAATACTCTGTTCGTGACAAAAGTTACTTGCTTATGTATATGATTCATTACACTACCCTCGTCGTGATGACGACAATTTAATTTACCTTAAGTATAATCACTATACAACTTATATGCAAGCAAATTAGGTAACGTAACTTACCTACTTATTTGTCGTTGGTTCTATGCCCTGGGCTAACTTTCCCATTAACAGGCTGAACTGCTTCAATTCCTCATCATCAAGCGTGTGAAAATAGCTTTTATCCGCAAATCGGGCATAAGATGGCAGTGCTTTTCGTAGGCCGTCAAATGCTTTTTTTGAAAGTGCTACCCTAACGAACCGGTTATCATGCGATGACATATTACGTTCGACTAAATCAAGCTTCTGCAGGGACTCCACGCGTTGCGTGATCGCGCTGCTGCTGACACCTACGATACTGGCAAGCTCTTTTATGCTTGTTCCTTCAGGGTGACGCGCTAAAATGCCTAGTAGTTCGCGCTGGGAACGGCTATAGCCTTTCCACCAACTATCCATTATTTGTGACGACCGACGCCTTAAAACAGCGAAATCGCTCACGATATTGACGATCATTTTTGCTCTGTTCATACGATTATCTCCTTGGGAAAATTCAGAATTCGGACATACCTCTGCAGTCCTATGTGTATAATTATACTATATGTTACTATTTCTATAGGTTAGTGTAGCTACCTAATGTAATAAATTAAATGCTACGGTTTGACGAGATGGTTCTCTCAGTGAATTTGTATTTTATATATCAATTGGTTTCAAAAGTACGACTATTGTCGCGGCTTGCGGTTTTTGGCCTCTTTGGGCTTTGCCTTTTGTTTTCGTCACTCCTGCATGTAGTCCAAAGTAGCGCCCAATCCTATGACGTGACGGCTAAGGTAGCCCCTCCGCCTCCTACGAGTCCCGCAATTATTACGTCTCCCACCAACTTTCAGCATTTCACCACGCCAATTATTACGGTTGAAGGGACGTGTTCGCCGGATACCGCGTACGTGGTCATTAGCCGTAACGGGGTTACCGTTGGTATGCCACTTTGTGAAAATGGTGCGTTTTCCGTGGAAATTGAACTTGAGCGTGATGTCAATATTTTAGGCGCAATAGCCTTTAACGGCGGTGGAGAAGGTCCTTCGGTACCACCGATAACGGTCTACTTTGACCCACCGTTAATCTCTTCGTCCATATTGTCCTTCTTGGGTATAGATAATACGAAGCCGGGACAACTTTTGGAACTTCCTGCAATACTCAACCAACCCTACCCCCAATCAGTCTCCCCCCGCTTACCTACGATAGATTCGGGCAAAAAAGCGTTGCCATTGCCAGACTTTGTCCTGCCGTCAATAGGTGCGGCAATCGTTGTAGCTACGGCTAGCGTGGCCTTGTTTTATACCAGATGGACACGATCAGTCTTAAAGGGTTTTTGGAATCGCGGACGGGGTGGTAAATAAGCAAGATCTGACTGTATAATAAAGACATAATCATAATGTAGGAGGAACTATGCAATCAAAACTAAACCCATATTTAGGTTTTAAAGATAACGCCCGTGAAGCGATGGAATTTTATAAAACCGTCTTTGGCGGCAAACTCGAAGTCCATACTTTCGAGGAATACCATGCTTCTGAAGATCCAGGTGAAGCTGACAAGGTCATGCACTCTATGCTCGAAGCCGAAAACGGTATTACCTTTATGGCATCAGACACTCCTAACGGCATGGAATACAAACCTGGTACGAATGTCAGTATGTCACTCAGTGGCGATAGTGACGTGGAACTAGCCGGTTACTTTAACAAGCTTTCCGAAGGTGGCACGGTCACGCAGCCACTTGAAAGCGCTCCTTGGGGTGACAAATTCGGCATGGTGAATGACAAGTTCGGCATTCAGTGGATGGTGAGCATCGCTGGTAAAAAAGAAGCGTAGTAGCTAGCTTTAAACGGCAGAACCCCACCTATTTTTAGGTGGGGTTTTTATAATTTTCAATAGCATGAACTTGTTGGTTGTGTGCGGCATTGCATATAATAAATAAGGTCTCGAGAGAGATGATACGCCAACTTCTACTAGGAGGTGTGTATGCGAAAGTGGTTCACCTACAACGTCGGCAGTATGCCCAACGTTGGCAATATGGGTAATCCGGAAGTGGCGGAAAAGTTCGCCGCTGTCAATACGCCAAAACCTGCCGTTCGCGGAGGAGGAGAAGTACGCCCAGGAGAGCGTAGCTGGGTGGTCTACATTGCCCAGGCAATCGCTCGGGCGGTCGGTATTTCAGAACCAGATGAGTCGTATGGAACAAAGTACCGGCACTATGCCGGTAGGGCGCTCCGGGGCCTATGGCACTGGAGGCGGATCAACCGGCGGATTGCGGATGGGCATCTGCCTAATCTCGGCTATGCCAAATGGGCGGAAGAGGATTACGAGAACTTCAAGGCCTCCGAGAAAAGCAAGCCTACGGGCGCGCGTTTCATGCGAGGTATTGCCACCGCTTGGGCGATCAAGCTGTTTTCGGGTGTCATTCTTTTCAACCAGAAGAAGTTTGAAGAGAAGATTGTCCAAGATGCTAAGGAGATCCTCGCCCTCCGCAAGCCAGGTGATCCGGAGATTGTGCTGCAATTCGAGTTGCCTCTTGAAATGGCACTCGGCGCGCTATTGCCGATGCCGAACTGGCTGCGGCAAAAGTTCTACGGGCTTTTTCTGAGGTCGATCGAACGGATCATCCTTCAGCTTCCCGAGGGAACGGCTTTTGCCTTTCACCTCTGCTGGGGTGATTTGGGCGGAAGAGCGCTTGTGCCAAGGTGGCTGCAGGCGGTTGGTGCCAAGATCGCGATGGTTAACGCGATCACTGCTCTTCCGCTATGGGAGAACTACAGGCTGTTCGCTATCCATGATCCGTTCGGGGATGGCCGGCATGCTCCTAGGGTGACGTGGTGGACACGGTGGAGGTACGCCAGGCGGCTCAATCCCCTACCCGAGGGCGTGTTGTACGCCTTTGGCATCGTGCATCGGAATCTTCGGGCCAGCAAAATCGCCCAGATTGCTAACGCCTTGGCTGACGTACTCGAAAAGAAGGGTGCGGCTGCTTTTGCGCTAAGCACCCCGTGCGGAATGGGACGGATGATAACGGGACGTGCCCGTGAGCTCCTAGAGAGTATCCGGGAGGCATTCTCATCCCTCCGTTGACGTATCCCAGCCAGGCGGGCCGCTACGATGCGGCTCGTCTGGCTGGACTGACTAATAGGAATTTATTTTATAGACCCGTGCTATTTGTTCGTATCCGTACGTGTCGCCTTTAAATATTGTGAGGGTGATACCCCGGTTGCGCTTTTAAATTCGCGGGTGAAGTGTGACTGGCTGCTGTAGCCTTGTTCGGCAGCGGCTTCTGTCCATGTGATGCCTGCGTGGGTATGAACCTGCCGTATGGTATCAAGTAACCTTCTGCGGGTGAGTACCCATTTTAGAGAGACGCCAACGTACGTGTGAAAAAGGAGTTGTAACGAGCGCTCACTCTTACCTATCGTTTTCGCTATACCCTTGACGTTTTGAGGCAGTTCATTGGTATCAAGCGCGGCCATGATTTTACCTACAAGCTGGAGATTCCTATCATACGCGGGAAGCCTGCTGGTCAATAACGCTTCAAGGCTGCTGACTATCTCTTTGTCCGAGGATGCCAAAAGTTTTGAGATAAAATCAGCGTCTGCCCCTGGAAATACGGCGGTGACCGGTATAGTTTTGTCCATCATTTCTGACAGTGGACGTTTCAGGAACGGATAAAAGCCACCGGGTTGGAACTTAACCCCCGCGATAACGCCATCGGCGTGCGGGTTGTATCTAAATTTTCCAGGGATAGTGCTATGGATGAATGCTTTTTTTGCTGAAAAGAATAGATACACATTTGGACCGGATAGGATTTCGATTGGCTGATACGGTGTCTGCGTAGAGGATTTTTGGCGCTGAGTCCAAATGTGCGTCACAAAAGGCTGCAGAATATCTGATGGTTCGTAGCAGTGTAGCTCGAAATGAGCCTTGAATCCTTCCTGGTCAAGAATACCCGGATGAGGGAGATTAAGTTCGCGTAAGCGTTTTGCGGATTTTTGCAAGCTTTTTACCATCTCTTTATGTATTATAGCGGGTATATAGGGCATTCGTGCTTTGTGAGGGAAACAAAAATTAAAAAATTACTAACTATCATCGTCACCGTGGGGGCCTTCATAGGGCTTGGTTTCTGGTTGTTTATTGTTTTGCAGCCTAAAGATTCGGCAACTAATCCACCCGACAATAAGATATCAAATATCTTACCCTCGATTAAATTAGTTATTTCTGATGATAGTTTTAAGACAATCAATGATAGCAAAACCCTTGAAATTGCTATTGATTCAGATAATAGTGCAGCGATTTCAAAAGTCGAATACCTACTGGATGACAAAGTTGCCGCTAGGAGCATTGAAGCACCTTTTGCAGTCACGATAAGTATCGCACAGCTTTCGGCTGGCGAGCATACGCTGCAGGCAATTGCGTACGACACCAAGGGCAGTAGCGTGAAGAGCAAAGTATTTACTTTTACTGTTGAGTCTGATGAGGTTGTGCCTTCGGATGACTCGTCTAGCGACATGGTAGGTTCCCTTCCTCGCAAGAAATCTAGCGTAGTTACTGCAAGTACTGGTGGATCGCAGAATTCGAGTGGTAATTCTGGCGGTGACTCCGGCCCGAGCGATCCGGATGATCCAAGCGGCCTTGAAGATGGTGTTCGCACCGCTGGTGGGTGGTGGTCTTCCCTTCCTACTAGCATGGAGGTTTGTAGTAACGGGGTCCTAGACGGAGGGCCAACAAGCGCCCCAGCGGGTGCAATAACTGTTCCTGCTGGTGATAATGCGGGCTTCAGCTTGAATCAGGCGAACAAAACCTTTTGGTTTGCACCGGGAGTCCATACGCTTGGTTCGGGTATATTCAGCAGCATAACGGCTGGTGAAGGAAGCACGTATATCGGTGCTCCAGGTGCCATTATCGATGGTCAATTCATCAATAGATATGCCTTTCAAGGAAACGCTACGAATGTGCGTGTGGCCTACCTTGAGATCCGTAACTTTGGAGTCGATATGAGCGATCCTAATGTTACGGAGCCCGTCAATAATAATGAAGGGGTAATTAACCACGATGCGGGTGATGGCTGGACGATGGAATACCTCAATGCTCATCATAACGACGGTGCAGCAATCTTTATGGGAAGCGAAAACCAAGTACGCAACAACTGCATGAAAGATAATGGGCAGTATGGCTTTAGCATGTTTAAGATGCCTATTAGCGGCGACTCGGCCATTAAAGACATCGTCATCGATCACAATGAAATCTCCGGTAATAACCAAGACGATTGGGAAAGCCTCATTGACGGCTGTGGCTGTACTGGTGCTGGTAAATTCTGGGATGTTGAAGGTGCAGCCGTAACTAACAACTACGTGCATGACAATCTTAGCACCGGTTTATGGGCTGACACTAACGACATTGACTTCCTATTCGACAGTAACTGGATTGAGCATAACAGTGGTGAAGGTATTTGGTACGAAATTAGCTACAATGCCACTATTAGCCGGAACGTCCTCAAGCGTAACGCTTGGACAACTGGTCAAAATAACACCGGTTCCCCTGGCCCAGCAATCTACATTTCCGAATCGGGCGGTGATAGCCGGCTTCAATCAAGCACTAGCGGTAGCACCGACTTCCAGATTAAAAATAACCTTCTAGAAGATAATTTCTCAGGTGTTTCTATCTACGAAAACTCTAACCGCTTCTGTAACTCAAATGGTAATACGAGCAAAGGCTACTGTACGCCATTTGTTTTACCAACACTTATTCCTGAACCACATGATTTCGATTACCCTAATCCTATCAGTACCACCCACCCATGCTATACGCAGATAAAGAATGCGCCTTATACGGCAGACTGTCGTTGGCATGCTAAAAACGTGCAAGTGTTTAATAATGAGTTCCGCTTTGATCCAACTGTAGTACCTTGTGTTGGGAGCTACTGTGGTGTTCAGGCACTCTTTGCAACTGGCGCCGACAATATGAACACTGGGCCGACCTATGGAGCATGGGTACCTCTCGCATACAACGTAGCCAATGTTCAAAATGATGTTATGTTGAACAATAACAATAAATTTTATAACAATAAATATTTTGGCAACTGGCGTTTTGCCAAGGGGTATGGCGAAAAGATTTACTACGGTTCCTGGCGGGCAGCACCCTTCTTGCAAGATAACGGGAGTACGTTTGATGGTCTGTTAGGACCTGCGCCAGTTGCAAATAGCTTAGATACTGATACGGCAACACTTGAAGGTTCGATCGGTCATTGGGAGCCTTGGTATTCGGCCGGTGTAACGCAGTCAACGCTTGAAGCGCATAGCGGTACGCATAGTCTCAAAATTAATGTTACGGATGAGGGCGGTTGGGCTGCCGACCTTAATAACTGGCCAGGTTTACCATCAGGACCCGGCAATAAGCATATCAGTTTTTGGGCGAAGCAGGGATTCGGGGCTACCTCTAGCGTAACGATGAGGGTCAAGTGGTATAGCGATGCTAATACACTTCTACAAACCGACCCGGTTCCTCTTGCTGGTTTGACGACAGGATGGCAGCAGGCTAACATGAACGTTACTGCGCCTGTCGGTACGGTGAACGTATTTGTCGAATTTTCCAGTAGTTCCGGAACCGTTGGTAATACAGTGTATGCAGATGACTTTATAATAGGAGATATATAAGTTGAGCAGCTTTACTAATCACGAGCATTTTGATAAAATTTAAGTAAACGTAGTAATAAAAATAACAACATAAGTTAGGCAAGAAAGACATGGCAAGATTACCAATTCCTGGCTCGGACGATGGAGACTGGGGTGATGTCCTTAACGATTACCTACTACAATCCCTCACCTCAGCTGGCGCTCTCAAGCCTGATGCAGTGAGTGCCACCTCATTGCAAGACAATTCTGTCACCAATACCACTTTGCAAGATGGGTCGGTCACGGCTCCGAAGCTCTCTGCTCCTGGTGGCGCTACCGGTGAAGTCCTCGTTCGGGATACCGGAGTGTCTGGTGGTATTAAATGGGACGTGGTTGGTGGCGGCGGCGCTCCATCCGGCGCCGCGGGAGGCGACCTAGGCGGTACCTACCCTAATCCTATTGTTCCTGGTCTTGCCACCAAGGAACCCCTCATTACCGCTGGCTCTACTGCCCAATACTACCGTGGTGATAAGAGCTTCCAAACACTCGACAAGACCGCTGTTGGCCTCGCTAACGTCGACAATATCTCCGACGCGAATAAACCCGTCTCTACGGCTACCCAGACTGCTCTCAACGGCAAGGTTACGGCTAACGGTGCCATTACCGGTGCCACCAATACCAAAATCACCTACGACACAAAAGGTCTTGTTACTGCAGGTACTGCTGCCACCCAAGACGACATTACCGACGGCACCACCTTTAAGCAATATTCAGCTACTGAAAAAACCAAACTAGCTGGCATCGCCACCGGCGCCACGGCGAACAGCTCTGATGCTACCTTGCTTAACCGTACTAACCACACCGGAACACAAACCGCCGCGACGATCTCTGACTTTAACACCGCTGCCGACACTCGAGCTGATGCTAGAATTGCGGCAGCCTCCATCAACGCCCTGGCTGATGTTATCATCATCACGCCAGCTAACGGTGAAGTCCTCAAATACAATGGCACCAACTGGGTCAACGGGACCGACACTACTGGTGGCGTTACCGACGGCGACAAGGGCGATATTACTGTCTCGGGTTCGGGTGCCACCTGGACCATAGACACCGCTGCCGTTACTGGGGCTAAGATAGCAGGCACCACTATTACCGACGCTAACATTTCAGCCAGCGCGGCAATTGTGCAAAGTAAAATCCAGAACTTAACGACCGACCTTGCTGCTAAACAGCCCATTGACACCGACCTAACCGCCATTGCTGCTCTCACCCCAACGAACGATGACCTCCTCCAACGGAAAGCTGGTGTTTGGACTAATCGCACGCCTGCTCAAGTAAAGACTGATCTTGGCCTCGCTAACGTTGACAATACCAGTGATGCGAATAAGCCGGTCTCTACGGCTACGACGACGGCGCTTGGGGGGAAAGCTAGTACTGCAACCACTGTTTCTGCCGGTACGGGGTTAACGGGAGGTGGCGATTTAAGCGCTAACCGTACTATTTCTGCTAACTTTGGAGTCGCAGCCGGTACTATTGCCCAGGGCAACGATACCCGCATTACTGGTGCTGAGCAAGCTGCTAATAAAAATATAGCTAACGGATATGCTAGTTTGAATGCTTCAACACATGTCCCGACTGCTCAACTTGGATCTGGAACAGCAGATAGTACGACGTATCTTCGTGGAGATAATACTTGGGCTACTCCTGCTGCGGGCGGGGGCGTTTCTCCTATTAACGGTGGTGGCGAAACTTATTTTGACGCTGGAAGTTCCGGAGCTGCTAAGACACTAGACCTTATAAATGGAAATGTTCAAAAATTAACCCTAACCGCAAACTGCACGATTACTTTGACTGGTCCTGCAACAGGAGCTTACCGATCAATGCTTTTGTATGTATTTCAAGATGGAACAGGGCTACGCACGATT
Organism: Candidatus Saccharimonadales bacterium; assembly: GCA_035317825.1. Lineage (NCBI taxonomy): Bacteria > Candidatus Saccharimonadota > Candidatus Saccharimonadia > Saccharimonadales (SeqCode) > Saccharimonadales bacterium (SeqCode). The sequence continues at coordinate 56,599 of DATHGB010000025.1, forward strand.
ACATGGCCCGCATCCGTTAAATGGGGGGCGGCCGGAGCGCCCTTTTTGTCGACAACTTCGTTAAAAATGGATAAGATCTTACTCGATACTGTTGACGGCGGTACTACGTGGTACGGGTCGGCGGGCCCCGGGGGCTTCTAGCCATGCTTGGTTCAGCCCGAAGTGTACTTCTGCAAAGTGCGCTACCTGCGCCTATGGCTGCCTATAGCTTTAGCGAAGGCTCAGGCCTTACAACTGTAGATTCGTCCACTCACGGTCGCACACTTACTCTTAACGCAACAACTTGGACGACTGGCCATACGGGATTTGGCATAACTAATACCACTACGGGACAGGGTGCTACCGGATCTTTCATAGGACCAGCGGATACTCTTACGATTATGGCTTGGATTCGCCCTTTAAATCTTGCCGCGGGTACGACGCATTTTGCGTTAGGGTTTGTCGATAGCTCGGCTAATACTCAGGTCGGTATATTCACTCAGCGTGCAGATTTTGGCACGTCGGATGTCCTACAGGCCGATATACGAATAGGGGGAAGTCTAAAAGAGTTACACGGTACTGCTCTGACGTTGAACACATGGACGCATATCGCCCTGACCTATAATGGTTCCATAATATATCTATATAAAGATGGTGTGCTTGTGACATCACTAGCGGCTACGGGGAATATAGGAACCGGCGATGCTTTTTATGTTGCGGGCTGGAGTACAGTTGCCCCGTATGATACCGACGTTGATATTGATGATGTCCGCGTCTTTAGTACTGCCCTTACTCAGGGGCAGGTTATAATCGGCATGAACACCCCCGTCACATAGTTTGTTTTAAGGCCTTATAATAGAAGTATGGGATATCTGCCCATGCTACTCCAAAAAACAGAAACTTTGCCTGAGGGCAAAGACTGGATTTATGAACGTAAATATGACGGCTGGAGATTCCTTGCGTATCATGATGCGGACAAGGATAGATCACGTTTAGTAAGCCGCGGCGGAAATGATTATACCGCTGAAAAGAAATTTTCAATTGTCGCAGGTCAGATCGCAGCTGCGGCAAGCTATCTTGATGCGGTGTTCGACGGTGAAATAGTCGGAGAGGTTGAGGGCAAACACAATCTTCGTACGCTGCGAGTGCCCGAGGCAAAGCTGGTTTATTACGTGTTTGACCTGCTGGATATAGACGGAATTCCGCTTGTTGGTAGGCGATGGTCCGTAAGGCGCGCGGCACTTGAAGAAATATTTCAGTCACAGCCGAACATCAAGCTCGCTCCTTATTCAGATGATAAGGATAAGATACTTAAAAAAGCTAAAAAATCTGGTTATGAGGGTGTTGTTGCGAAAAACATCAGAGGGGTCTACACGCAAGACAGTCGAACGCATATGGCATTGAAATATAAATCTCCAGAGTACCGTCGAGAATGATAACTCTTTATATTTTGCGGAAAGGATATTTGACTTAAGGTGCTTAAAGTTCCTACACTGGATATAGGGGGTAGGATCAACCAGGTGTGCGTGTAAATGAATAAGGAGGGTGTTATGAAAGCAGCAATTTTTAAGGGTAAGGGTAACGTTGAGATTAATGAACGACCAGATCCTAAAATTCAGGATCCGACCGATGCTGTCGTGCGGGTCGTGATGGCCTGCGTTTGTGGTTCAGATCTTTGGCCTTATCGCGGAATACGTAAGAGAAAAATAGGTAATCCTATTGGGCATGAGTTTATTGGAATAGTCGAAGCAACTGGCTCGGATGTCACTAACATCAAAGTAGGCGATTTTGTTATTGCTCCGTTTCTTTATAGCGATGGAACATGTCCTCATTGCCAGGTCGGCATGACCGCAAACTGTCAGCACGGCGGTGGTTGGGGTAGTGATTCTACTGATGGAGGCCAAGGTGAAGCCGTGCGAGTACCCCTCGCTGACGGTACCTTGGTAAAAGTGCCAAAATCAGACTACCCAGAAGATATGTTAGCTTCCCTTCTTACCCTTTCGGATGTGATGTGTACCGGCTATCACGCAGCGATCAGCGCTGGCGTTAAAAAAGGCGACACCGTTGCAGTTGTGGGAGATGGCGCTGTCGGGCTCTGCGCTGTTATAGCAGCGAAAATGCTCGGCGCTAAACGTATCATTGCCCTTAGTCGAAACCCTGCCCGTCAAAAACTTGCGAAAGAATTCGGCGCAACGGATATTGTTGAGGAACGTGGCGGCGACGCAGTCGAAGCGATTATGAAACTTACGGATGATGTCGGTGTTGATGCAGCACTTGAATGCGTTGGCACAAACGAAGCTGTCCAAACGGCAATTGGCATTGCTCGCCCAGGTTCAATTATTGGTGTCGTCGGTTTACCTACTGATGTCGAGTTGCCTTTTAGCGACATGTTCTTCAAGAATATAGGAATTCTTGGCGGTCCTGCCCCAGCTCGAGCGTACATACCTAAATTACTTGACGATGTTTTGGAAGGCCGCATTAACCCGGGGCGTGTGTTTGATCTAAGAACAGACTTAGATGATATCAAGGAAGCGTACGCAGCCATGGATGAACGGCGAGCTATTAAGTCGCTGCTAAGAGTAAGTAATCTATAGGAGGAAATATGAAAATCATACCGCCAACAGAAACGACAAAAGGTCCAAAAGAAATGTTTACAGGCGACGTTTATATGAATGTCATCGCTAAAGGTGAAGAACCTTCACGAGTGCGTGTTAATACGGTCCGTTTTATGCCCGGTACTCACACCGCATGGCACTCTCATGCTGTCGGACAGACATTGCATGTAACTGACGGTGTCGGATTGGCTCAAGCCCGTGATGGTGAAGTCCAAGAAATTCGAGCTGGCGACACAATCTACACGCCTCCTGGTCAGTGGCATTGGCATGGTGCCGCGCCGGATCACTTTATGACACATCTTGCTATTTGGGAGGCTCCCGCTCAGGATAGTGGTCCCGAGAGTGAATGGGGTGAGCTGGTTACGGATGAGGAGTACGGACAGACTTAGTTCCAAAACATACAGTAACTAATAAATAGAGAGTTGCTTCAGAAGAAGCTCACAGTTCGTTAATTAAAGATTCAACCTTCGATCTTACGATGTCGCGGGTTTGACGGTGAAACTCAAGTGATTGTCCACGGGGATCGGCTACGTTCCAATATCGTATGTTATTCAATTTACGTACAAAATCGGGTAATTCATCAGTGGGCTTAAATGAGACGATTAGATTCACATCTCTTGCTACTGCCTCGTCAATCGGTTTGCGCACGCTTCGGTCCATGTCGTAGCCTTGCTCTTTCATGACTTCGATTACGAGTGGGTCAATTGGTTTACCTACGGTAGGGTTTACTCCCGCACTCAGAGCTTGGTGCTTGCCTTTTGCGAATGTATTAAGGAATATCTCTGCTTCTTGGCTTCGGGCTACATTTCCATCGCAGATAAAAAGGATCTTCATGTCTTAACTATAGCAAAAAAATCCTCCTCGTTCTTTTAGGTGTATAATTATATGTAGACAACCATACTCCGGTCCCTGCGCGTCTTATATATACACTTAGTTTCCTGTTATGATGACGCTGATAACGGTCAGCAACATTTACCAGGCAGCTTCATACAATAAAATCCGTTCCAACTAAGCATCTGTTTTAGTTGTTTTTTATTTCTTAAGCAATGGAGTGCATATATGAGCAAGCAACACTGGTCTAACTATCTTGAGACACCAAGGCGAACCACATCGCCGGTAAAAATTGATCTTATCTTAAAGAAACGTATGAAGACTTTCATGAAGGCGAAAATACGATCTCTTCAGGATATTTCTAATACGGATTGAAAATACGATAAAGGTCCACTCATAGAAAATGAAAATGGCTCATCTCACGATGAGTCATTTTCTCTCGTGACCCCGCTAGTGCTTATAGGGAGATTTTAAAAGACCAATTAGTGCACGTCTTCTCGATGGCTCAGTTGTTAAGGGCTTAGTCAAAGTTTTGCGGTACACATCTGGAAATAACACTTCAGCATGGTATTTTTTGCGTAATTTTTCGTACCATTTTTTATCATAAATTGTCCAATATTCTTCAGGTGTGTAGTATGCGTGAGCGTAGAGTACTTTTCGCCCTCCAAGTTTATGGACTTTATTTTCGATATCTCTATTTAGGGTACGAAAATCTTTGCCGGTTTCTTGTGGTTCGCCCCAAATACCAATGTTTATAACGAGTTTTGTATCAAGTGCGGTCGGCGCAAGCTTATTATCAGTCGGCTTTAATGGGCAAATCCAAAGTGGATAGATTCTTGTAGTAGTGTCGTTGTATTCTAAAAACTTGTTAACCGTTTCTTGCGGCAAGCAGATATCCTGAGCTACATAACGGTATGAGTATCCTGAACTGTGTAGCAGCTTGAATAATGTGCGTGTTTTGAACATCCAAGAAAGGAGGAATCTGTTCATTCGGTTGAATTGTATTTTTGTGCCTCTAAAACCATATTTAGCAACCCAAAAACCACCCCGATCATAACGGAAAAGATAATCTGTCAGCGGAGTAGGCTCTTCGTAGATACCTTGAGCAAGCCGTTCTTCAACGTGCAGATAAAACCACTCATTCCATGCATGCGCAAAATGCGCTACTTGCCCAACTTTTTTATGTGAATATTCACCCACCACGACAACTCCTTTGTTCTTGGACAGTTGAATCGCATCAACAAATTCAGCACCTTTATTGACGTGTTCTTTAACGATTGAGATTGTTTCTTTGTAGTTCTCGGTAGGATAATAATTCAGTTTTACGTACTTTGCAGAGCGTATGATCTTGATTTTGATAGCTGTTAAAACACCCAGTGAGCCAAATGAGCAAGCTAAGCCTTGAAACAGGTCTTTATTCTTGGTTGGCGAGCAGAAAACCCGGTCTCCATTTCCAAGAATAACTTCATATTCTAGGCAGGTGTCGCTGAACAGGCCATATTTGTGCGAGCTACTTTCGCCTGAACCGCCTTGCGCCGCTCCTCCAGCCGTAATGCCGGGAAACTCTGCGACCATTGGAAGCGTAAATCCGAATTTACCTGTTGCTTTAACGAGTGTGTCGAGTGGAACGTTTGGCTCTGTAATAACATAGCCATCTTCTATATTAATTTCTATAATCTCATTTAAATCGCTTACATCAATAATTGCTAAATCTGGGTCGATTGGCGGACGTGTCGAGTTGGTTGAACCATGAAACATCTTTGCTTGCTTGCCGGATTGAGCAAGTTTTTTGACGGTTTCCTGAATATGCTTTGCCTTTGCGATGTGGGCAAGATGAGAGATTTCCATTGCTTGTATTATATATGTTTAATGTGTTTCAGGAAAAGTTTCTTACCCTCCTCGAAGCCATGACGCCAAACAAACGCTCTCTCGGGCTGAGTAATCTTTACGCGTTTGCCGCCACAACAAAAGACCCATCCGCGAAGGATGAGTCTTTTATGGTGAACCATAAGTCCCAAATGTGGAACACTTTATGGCCTAGTTTGGTGCGAATGCATAAAGAATTGGAGAAGCTGGGTGTCGGTAAGCTAGAACATTGACTTTATATAGTTTTTATGCTAAATTGAATACTTCGACTACTTAATTGTATAATATTCTCTTTTTACTACAAGCGAAGGATGCTCACATGAGTAGTCAGCAAGAACCTTTCTATCGGATTACCGGTGACTCAGGCACTTACGCCGATCCGCATGTGCTCAGTAGTGATTTGCTGAGCATGATCGAGCGTATTCCTGTCGGTGGCTACCACTACATCCCTGCGCAGATCGCCGTTGCGCGCGAAAAGCTCGTCGTAACAGAGGTGAGTGACGGAACTCGGGCCAAGCTCGAAATGCGTCTCTTGCAGAAAGAATACTCGTGGTATCGGGCGCGAACCGGTTACTTAGTGCAGCTGGCATTGCAACAACGCCTACTCGCACGTCGGGAGAAGCTACTGCAGCAGGCGCGTGACTCACGACAAGCGTTTTACGCGTTTGCGGCGAGTCATCCAGACGTAGAGGTCACGGGGTTCGGTCCGGACATTCCCTCAGTCGAGGAAATAGTCGCTCGGATCGAAGCGAGTCGCGCAAAGTGATCAAGTAGGTTCGAATTATACCGCCAGATTCTCATCATGAGAATCTGGCGGTTTTCAATTTCTTGCTCTACCCTAGCTTTAAATATTGACATATTAAAATATTTATGCTATTATGTAAATGACATCGCCAATTGGCGAATACTCTTATAACAAATCAAACAGAGAAAATTATGGAATTTATTTATTTGGCAACGTTTTTCGTTGCATTTGCATCTAGTATTTTGAGTGGCATGGCCGGCAGCGGCGGAGGATATATCATGGCCCCGTACTGGCTGCTGACGGGTATGACACCTGCGCAAGCTGCAACTTCCGGTGCCTTTGTGGCGGGTGGCATGGCCGGCAGCTCCCTAGCAGCCTTTCGTGGGTCGGACCACATGCCCAAAAACCGCAAATTGGTTGTATCGCTCGTGGCAGTAACATTAGTGTCGTCAGCAGTTGGCCCATTTTTTCTGCAACACACTTCAGCAGATACCTTTAAGCCGCTGGTGGCTATTATTACTATCGTTGCGCTACCATTGTTATTCATTCGACGCCCAAACATTGAACTGAGCCGAAAACATAAAACAGTGGGTATGGGAGTACTCATAATGATATTGCTAGCCAGTTCATACATTACTAGCAGTGCTTTTTCACTGATGATAGCGATCGTTCTTTCCCAAATGTTCAGCCTCACGGTCCTGCAATCAACAGCCCTGCGTCGACTCATAGGCATTGTACAGTCGGCGGTTATGTTCAGTGTCCTATTCGCGCTAGGTAACTTTGTCTGGGCTCATGCGATCGCAGGAGTCATCGGTGGAATTTTAGGTAGCTATATTGGCACGAAATTTGCTATTAAACGGGGTGAGCGGTTCGCTAAATATGCGCTGGCGACTGGTGCGGTCGTTGGGGCGATTGCTTTGCTGGCGTGACCCAATTGCTGCAGCGCACAGCGCTGCAGCAATTGGAGTTCGATTCTCCAGTCACCAAGAAAAAAGCCCCAACTAAAGCAGAGGCTTTTTTCTTGGTGACCTTATGGGGAATGTTTTGGAACACCCTCTATTCTAGTCTCGTGATAATGAGTGAACGACTTGAGAAATTAGCGAATTAGTGGCTGACAATTTTTAGACTAATTTACACCAAAACTGGCCCCTAAAAAATTCGTTCGCCTCCAAATAGCTCGGCTTAGTAAGCATCGAGCTACCCTCTTCTAGAAGACAAGATACTCGCCTTCTAGATAAAGGAGTAAATATTATATACTCTATCCTTACTGGATCATCTATACAAGGGTTTTTATCATATGTTTTATAAAAATAATGTAACATTTTTGTCAAATAGATGATCTGAACCTAAAAATTAGCTGAATTAAACGCTTTCTTACACTTAGTCGGCCTGTAATAATCTTATTTTGATATCAATCAAGTATTGTAGTAATATGCTACATAGTTGGCTTTATGATTTAGTTTTGACGTTATTACACAAGCTAATTTTAAGAGTCTCTAACATAATACCTTAAGGAGTGACCATAGCTATGTTAAATGATACGCAAATTTATATCGTTGTAGACATTGAGACCGACGGTCCGGTGCCTGGAATATATTCTATGTTAAGTATTGGTGCTGTCGTCAGCACATCTACGGAAGAGGTCGATAGCTTTTATAGGAAAATAGCACCTCTACCCGGTGCACAACAATATAAGGAAACTATGGATTGGTGGAACATGAATCCTGATATTTGGGAAGAGGCAACGACAGATGCGGAAGAAGCGAGTGTAGTAATGCAAGATTTTTGCAAATGGGTAAATAGTTTCGGCAAGGCGCCAGTTTTCGTAGCGTCTCCATTGACATTTGATTTTGGATTCGTAAACTGGTATATAGAAAAATTCGCAGATACTAATCCTTTTATGGACTACTCAGATGTCCAGCGAACTTTAGACCTCGCTTCTTTCACGGCTGGAAAATTCAATCTTCCGTTAAGTCATTCACGTAGTGTACATCTGCCGGAACACTTATTGGCAGGCATGCCAGAACACTCACACAAGGCTATAGACGATGCAAGGGGCTATGGGGTAATCTTGAGAAATATTTTAAGGACTGACGTATAGATTCTGATATATACTCACCAAAGTAAAAATATCTATCCTCGAGATAGATATTTTTACTTTGGTGATCTCACCGGGAATCGAACCCGGATTGCCAGGATGAGAACCTGGCGTCCTAACCGTTAGACGATGAGACCGTAAATACTTGCTTACTTTAGCAAAAAACAGAGGTATTGTCTAGGTGTCTGTCGGTGGTGCGACGTCTATTTTTGAAATGACGTCGAGCAATTTTTTAGGAGTAATCTCGGCCTTAATAAGGTACGCGTCAGCCGCGTGTTCCATTGCCATGCGTGATTCTTCGTCTTGGTCAAAGTTAGTCATAACAATGACTTTTGTGTTTGGAATAAGATCCGTGCCGCTGCCACGAAGCACCTTAAGTATTTCGCTTCCCCGTCGTTCCGGTAGCATGATGTCGAGTAAAATCAGGTCGTACGGCTTGTTACGGGCCGCTACCAGCCCGTCGTTACCGTCAACCATCCAATCAACATCATAGCCTGCTTTTTTTAGGCTACGAATATACATTTCCCCAATAAAGCGGTCATCTTCTATACATAAAACTGTCTTGATCGCCATTTAATTTATCCCCTATACATCGCGTGATTTTTAATCCAGCCTGTGCCATGTTCGATGAGGCCTTCGTTGCTATTATCACTTGCTTTTAGCTTTTCGGCAACTGTCGCATAGATTGGGAGCGTAAATTCAAAGGTAGATCCCCGGCCCTCTTCACTGCGCACGCTGACTGTTCCGCCATGGGATTCAACGATTGCTTTACAAATGTATAGGCCAATCCCCGTTCCCGCGACGGTTTCCCTGGAGCGGTGTGAGCGGTAGAACTTATGGAACAAATTGCTGACAACGTTGCCTGGCATACCGATACCGTGGTCTTCGATTTCAACTTTGACGTAGTCTCCTTCAGCTGACGCCGTCACGTTGACCGCTCCGCCTTCGTTGCTGTACTTTATGGCGTTGTCTATGAAGTTGCTTAGGACCTCGCTAACGCTGGCGCGGTCTGCGGCGATGGTTGGTAGGTCGTCGGGAAAATGAACGGCTAACATACGGTTTTGCGATGAAGCCCGGAGCTGCATATCGTCGTTAATCGTGTCATAGATAGCGGCAACGGAGTCTTCGGACAAATGCACCTTAAGATGCCGGCGGTCGTACCTTGACGCGTTTAGGATATTATTGACGTAACTACTAAGGCGGTTAGAAGACACGACTAGCCGGTTAAGCAGTTCTATTTGGTCTTCGTCGAGCTTTGGCGCTAGCTCGTCAGATAGGACATCGAGGTATCCTCTAATGACAGTGATTGGCCCCCGCAGTTCGTGTGCGGCAAAGGCGATAAAATCAAGGCTGTCGTCTTCGGGTTTATATTCTGCCGTGCGTTCAAACAGCGTAAGGATGACTTCGGCCTCGCTTCCCTTTTGGTACGAGGCATTTATATCGTAAATTTTACGGTCATCTTCGCCGGTGATTTTGTTCGCGATACGACGCCAGGTATATTCGGCATGTACTGACTGCTCCTCGCATTTATCAAGCCATGCGGTCAAGGTGTCTTCATGTTCAAAGATAAGGTCGATAATCTTTTCCTCTTTGTTATCAACATGAACGGGCGCCACGTCGTTCGCGTATACGACTTTTCGTTCTGGATCTAAGATAATAAATCCGACTGACTTCATTTCATCGAGTGCGGTGGAGAAATTAATAGGGTTTTGGTCGGTCTTGGCGACACTTTCGCTTGGCTTTTCTTTTGCCGCGAGTTCATAAATCAGCTGAAGGATCGGTTTGAATCCGTCGCGTTCGAAGTGTTTGGCATTCGGGTTAGGCGGCGCAATGATGGTCGGCTCGCCGGATATATGGGTTAGCGCGCTCGTCACGTCTCCTAGCGGAGTAATTAACTGGAATAAAAGTAAGACGTTCAGACCGATCGAGGCTGCTAATACGGCAACTAGGGTGATCCAGAAAGATATGGAAAACGTCACGACGCCACCGACAATAAGCGCTCCACCAATAGCAAGCGTGACGGCGATCTGCATGATTACCGTAAGGATAACTGCTTTTTTCTTATAGCGTGGCCAATAGTCACGGATCATCGGAGGCCGCTTAGCTTGTTTTTCTACTTCCATGAGACACTCCCACCGCCGTTCGGTACTGCCGTGATCCAGGTTTGTCCCCGGACAAGCGGTACTTCTTTTCCGGCTGCATCCGTAAAGGTAATTTGACTGGCGCGATCTGCCTTATGCCAGGTAACTGTTTGGACGATGCCATTTTGGAAGATATTCGCTTCACCGCTACCATTCGTGGTTATAGACTCGCGGTAGCCATCTTCCATAACTAGACTCATGTTTACTTTCATCGCGATAACAACGTCAGGGGTTATCTGGCCTTTTTCGCGGTCCGTGTGAGGAACGCCAGCAAGTTGCCGATTGTACTTATTGGTTGCTGGGTCGTATGTATAGGCAGTGTTGTATAAGGCACTGCTGATGTTGATAGCGACACTTGTCGCGTCGGGTTTGACACTGGCTTTTCCGTCTACCCTTGGAAAGGCGATGAAGGCAGATTCCGTATACCCTTTTGCCCGGTTGAGCGCGTCTAATCTTTCAAAGCTTGTGTAAACATTATGAGGCGCGTAGCGGTCGCTGGCCCGCCAGTAGCTGCCGGCATTAAAGAACTGGTCGATATCACGGTATTTGCCATTCCGAACTTCGTCGAGTGCGAATTTACTGCCTCCGATGTGCGCGACACTGGCATTATACGGCGCAACCCAGTCAACGTAATACAGGCGGACACTTCGGACTGGTCCAATGAGCGCGGGTTTTTCTTGTTGGTAGAGCGCGAGGAAACGTGTAATCCCGCCTTCGGCAATCGCTTCGTAGACGATACCGGCGTCTTTAATGCCCGATTGGGGCCGGGCGTCGGGGCTGTTTTCGATCATAATACCGGTGACTGCTTGTTTGGTCGTCGCCTCGTCAGGTACGACCTCACCCGTTAGGGGTGAGTAATAGACGACGGGTTTTGGTTTGGGCGCTACCTTGATGATTTGCGGGAATATTTGAGGTGATTTTTGCGCCAAAACAACGTAAGCTACTATTCCAGCGATGACAACTAAAACGGCGCCGGCGATAATGTAGGTCCGGGTACGGTGAGTCTTGATCCAATTTCGCAGCTTAGTCCAGAAATGCTTTTTTGGTGTTTCGTCGTTCATGCTAATGGTTATTATAGCAGATGTGGGATCTGATTCGACCCTCTATGGAACTTGTCCTATTTTATAGTGGCGGTTGCGCGCTCTAGCCGTGCCAGCACGGTATCTTTTCCAAGCACGGCAAGCGTATCGTTAAGAGCGGGACTAAATGGTGCCCATGAAACTGACAAGCGAATGAGGCTGAATAGGATGCCTGGTTTTTGGCCAGTACTTTCAAGCAGCCTGTTCAAGGTATCCTGCACTGCTTCGGGAGTAAATTCACTTGCTCGAAGGGCGAGAACAGTCTGTTCAAGGAGAGTTTTTACCTCGGCATGATCAACTTTTTTAAGCTGCTTGTTATCGGCGAGCATTTCCCAGTTTGGCGTAGGCTCTTCAAAGAAATAGTTTGTCAGTAGTGGCAAATCTTTGAGTGTTTTTAGGCGATCCTGGACAAGGGATAGAACAAGTTTTTTGTGCTCTTCGGTGCTGCTTTTCGCACTTTCTGGCCAAAAGTTCTCAACTCTGCCGTATAAATCGTCCAGGCTAAGGCGGCGAATCCATTGGCCGTTAAGCCAAAGTAGGCGTTGTTCGTCGAAGCGTGCACCGCTACGTTGGACACGACTCAGGCTAAATTTCGTGACTAATTCGTCTAGTGAGAAAATTTCTTGTTCAGTGCCATCGTTCCATCCCAGGGTCGCGATAAAGTTCAAGAATGCCTCTGGTAAAAAGCCATCGTGAATATAGTCGAGTACGTCTTTGGCTCCGTCGCGTTTGCCTAGCTTTTTGTTGCCCGATTCAGCCATGATGTGCGGCATAGTTGCAAAAACGGGAAAATCTACTCCTAAGGCCTCATATAAATTAAGGTAGTTCGGCTGGCTGGAGATATATTCTTGTCCGCGAATAACATGGGTAATACGCATTTCCGCGTCGTCAACGATGTGCGCGAAGTTATATGTCGGATATCCGTCAGACTTGATAAGGATGAAATCATCGACGACTTCTGGGCCTGTAGAGAGGTCACCCATGACTTCGTCGTGCCATGCGTATGCTTTCGGGTCGGACTTAAAACGGAGTGGTGTCGTTCCGTCCCAAGCTGGAGGATTCTCTGGCCGGTGTTGACGGTACAAAAATGCGCGCTTCTCGCTTTTAGCCTGATCTCGAAATGTTTGCATTTCTTCTGGCGTATAAGGATCAGCGTATGCCCTGCCGCTACCGATAAGTTTTCGTGCCCATTCTTGGTACGTCTCTAGGCGTTCACTCTGTTTATAAGGTCTAAAAGGCCCGCCAATATCAGGGCCTTCATCGTGCGTAATGCCAAGAGTCGTGAGGACTTCCAGGATGTGTTCGGCAGATCCTTCGACCTCTCGTTTTTTATCGGTATCTTCAAGGCGTAACACGAATGTTCCACCGCCGTTTCGTGCTGTAAGCCATGCGAAAAAACCGGTACGAAGATTACCAACGTGCATAAAACCAGTTGGACTAGGAGCGAAACGAGTACGGATATGGTCAGTCATTAGCTGTAGTATAGCAAATTAACAGGGATAATTACAGGCTGGTTGCAAGCGAGCGGATTTGGCTAGATGATAATGGCGCGTCGCCTTCAATCGTGTAGAGGATTCCGTTGTTAACCCAGACAGCATTGCCGTCGTGAGCGTAAATCGTGAGGCCGCGTTCGGAATATGGCATGTAGTCGTCGCCCCATTTTTGTTTCACGTAGTTTTCCTGAACGGCGCTTGAGTCCCAGCTGGTTTTAGATTGTTTGATGCTAAAATTCTGAGGACCGCTATTTGAGGCGAACTTCATGTCTACTTCACCTTGGCTGTACGCGATTGGACCAGAAAGGCTGTACCCGTCCGGGTTGTATTCAGGATACGATGCATTGATGCCAGCTTGTGCGGCGGCAACGCGGACGGAAAGATGTGGCATATTGAGGTAAGTGAAGTATCCGGCGAGTAAAAGAACAGCGATACTAGCGGACATGACACTTGCCGTGCGCGAAAACCTACGACTTGTTTTTTGCTTTGAAGCCAAGTGGGCCTTGGGCGCATTGTCGAGTGCCTGGGTGATAGCTTCTTGTTTAATGACGCTTGAAGGCTTTGGCGCTAATTTTATATCAGAGGATTTTTTTGCTGCCATTTGCGCGTGTGCTTTTTGTGCCATTGGATGAGCAACGTGCGCGATATCCATCGTTGGACGTGCAGGTTTTTGTGTAGCCCCGGAAGGATGAGCCGCGAATTTAGTAATATGGCTACTGCGCTGAATGTTTTGTGCTTTGGGCTGAATGACTGGAGCGCTTTTTTGAACGACCTGTCGGTTCAGGGTGTTCGATTTTTGCGTTTGGTGATGAACCGCATGTGCGGGATGACTTTTGGACGTTTCCTGATGCTGTACGGCAGGTGTGTCTACTTGATTATGATTATCCGTTGCTTTAGCAATTGGCAAACCGGTCAGTGCGTCATATTCGGTACCATTAATGGTGATTGTCTTTTGGCTCATCTGTCTATTTCCCCTATAAGCGTCGCAGGTTGTTTTAGCCTGTAACCGTTACCTTTTATAGTAGGTAAATCTGAGTGATTATGCAAGCGTTTTTACGTAGTATTGCTATAATATAACAAGATGTATCACCCACCACCCAAGCGAAAACAGCTCATCCAGCGAATTGCCGTCTACGTACTGATGTCAATCAGTGTCGTAGGGCTTGTTACCGCATTGGTTCTAATCATGCTGGGATACCAGTTTAACCGTAACGATGGCAAGATCGAACAAGGTGGCCTCGTGCAGTTTGATTCTCATCCCGGCGGCGTGAATGTAGCAATTGATGGGGCAAGTTTTGGTACCCGGACACCTTCCAAGACGACAATGACGTCAGGCGATCATTTTATTACGATGAACCGTGACGGCTACCGGCAGTGGCAAAAATCGGTGAATGTGGTCGCTGGGAGCGTACTATGGCTAAACTATACGCGTATGATTCCTAATGATCTTGCTCCTGCGAACGTTGCATCTTTTGCAACTCTGGGAGGAACATTGTCGTCCCCTGATGATAAATGGATGGCAATTCAAGAAGCTCCTGCCGCGCCGGTCATCAAACTAGCAGACCTGAGCGCGGATGAAGTAAAAACATCTTCTTTGACACTGCCTAGTGATAGCTATACGCAACCTAGCGCGGGTCAGTCGCAAAGTTTCAGCCTGGTAAATTGGGATAATGATAGCCACTATCTTTTGGTTAATCATGTATATGACGGCGCAAAGCAGGAATGGCTAGCCGTCGATACGACGGACGTCTCTAATACGAAAAATATTACGAAATTATTTAATGTCACGGCAAGCAAGCTGGTGTTTAGCGCAACGAACAATCAGGTGATGTATGCGCAAATCGGTACTGAAGTGCACAGGCTCGATCTTTCCAGCACCGTTTTGTCAGCTCCGCTCCTTACGAACATTGCCGAGTTTTCTAGCTTTGACCAAAAAATAGGATACGTGACGTTACCGGATGCCACGACTAAACAGCGAAGCGTTGGTTATCTGACCGAGGGAGCTAATAAGCCGCATGTTATCCGATCGTATACTGACGACGCCAATGTTCCCCTCCATCTTTCAATTAGTAAATATTTTGGTGATACGTATATTTCTATTGCTCATGGCGACAAGGTAGAAGTCTTACAAGGTGATCTACCGAAAAGCGATACGACGCGGGCACTTGCCCTGACGACGCTTGTCTCGATGTCGGTTACGGGAGGTGCGCAATATCTTTCGGCAAAAACGGAAGGACGCTTTATTATCGCGCAACAAGGCGCTTCGTACGTCGTGTATGATCTGGAATTAAAGAAAACCACAACGACTGCCCTTAAAGGCAGCGCGGCGGTCGCTTCCGAGCTTCGGTGGATCGACGGGTATACGTTGTGGAGCGACCAAGACAGTCGTCTGCGTCTGTATGAATTTGACGGTGCTAACCAACAGGATATTATGCAGGTAGAGCCTGGCTTTAGCGCATCAATAAGCCCGAATAGCAAATACCTTTACGGGATTACCAAAACGTCTGATGGCCAGTATCACTTAACGCGTGTCCGCCTGATTCTTTAGTCTAGCTATCTCCGCCGCCAAAGATTCGCTGTAGGAATGTCGGAGAGTTACCAGGGATCGAAACGCTTTGATTATTTGATGTGTCATTTTCGGGTGCTGCTATAGCCTGCCCGGGGCTTGGGCTCACTTGTTCTGCCGTGACAAGCAGACGGTTGATCGCTGTTCCTAAAGGCGTACAGGTGATGAGGGTAAGGACTGGCTTATCGGTCGGGTACACTAGTTTGCTCACATCCGTAGGCTTTACTACTTCTTTTTTTGTCACGACATAGGTGTACCGCGTTGAGTTATAGTTGGCATAAATAGTATCACCCTTATCAATATGATCAAGCCGGGCAAAAATAAATTTATAACTGCCTGAATCAATGAGGTCGTTACTCGAATGGCCGGATAATACGGTATTACCTACTTGGCCAGGTTTGCTATTGGCACCAGGAATGCCAAACCACGCCACGCCGTTTTCCATCGCCTTCATTTGCCCGTCGTAATCCGGCGTCGCGGTGTAATTAACAGGAACATCGACGTTGATTTTAGGAATAATAAGCTTTGAGTCGGGACTGACGGCTACGGCTGTCGTAGGATCGACGATGATATTGGCAGGATCAACGTTCCCAGGACTAACGTACGCTTCGACGTTTGCAAAGAGCACCCGGTTGTATTGCAGGAACAAGAATAAAAGAACAACGCAAAGTGCCGCCGCGATAGGAACGAAATGCCGGCTTTTACGTACTTTTACTGCTGACGTCTGTATTTTATTAACAAGTTTTGCCCGCAGGTCGTACATCGCCTCGTCGCGGCTGAAGGTGTCGCTGGCTTTTTTCTCGACGGTTTCTTCCTGCCTGTCGGGAATCGTGGCGAGTGGTGTCATCGCCGCAGTTGCCTGGCCTGCGCGCGCTTCTAGCGCTTCCCTAGCCCGGTAAACCTGGCCGACATAGTAGCGTTCGTAATATTTCTGATAATAATCTTGCCAGGCGCTGTGATATTGTTTCCATTGGTCAGCCTGAACGACGGCGTGATTAGTCTGCGTTCGTTCATAGGGACTTGTTGCTTCAATAGATTGCTGAGGAACAGGCTCCTTTGCGGCAACAACAGGAGTTGTTTGAGGGGTCGGCGTATCCGTGCTACCGCTATAGATAGAGTCAAGTTGGTCGCGAACAACGTTCGCGGCGGCTTCTTGATGTTGAGCCGATGCCCCGTTGTCATCCGGACGCAAAACATGGCGCGTAGGCACAACTGGACCGGTATTTCTAGGGTTGTAGGGTGGCATATCTATAGATTCCTGTTTATTTTTAGTATACAATAGATCGCGAGCTTTCGATACGCCGCGGTGGTGGAATTGGTAGACACGCCAGACTCAAAATCTTGTGAGCTTAATGCTCGTACCGGTTCAAGTCCGGTCCGCGGTACCAAACTAAAAACGATTCTGTAAAAAGAATCGTTTTTAGTTTTTAAACAACTCGTTCAGCCGTTTTCGAGCCTGGCCTAATCTCTCAGTGTCTTGCCATGTACTCTCTCCTGACACATCCCGCGCCATAGTGCGTGCCAGAGAATCGTGCAATTCGTGGCCATCAAAATCTGGATCAAGCAGAAGCATATTTATAAGGATAATACCTTCTGGTAGCAGAGGTGAGGATCGTGTCTTGACCTGAGCATATTTCTCGGGGTCTTTAGTTTGGTGTGGCGGAAAATAGACGAAGTCCTTTTTTTCAGAAATATCGTCGAGCTGTTTAGCGGGTACGAGAAGTCCTTGGCTATCATCACTAGAGTTATGAAGCCCTAGCACGACATCTTAACTCAGTCTGCCCGTTTGACGTGTTCTCACCTCTGGGCTAAGGGAGTAAGAATCTGGAGAAGCTAGTTCACTTTCAATAAGACCGACAGTGTGCGTATATACATTCTCACGAGCTGCTTTTATTCGTTCAGCAGCAGGCCTTATATAGATGAGTTCGTATAAAGGTAGAGCGACAGTTTTAAGCGCAAGGTGATGATATGCTCTGGGGTCGTGGGTATAGTTTTCGTGAATGGCGTCTATTATTGCAGTCCTTGCTATATCTGGCCTGCCATTAAAAAGAGCTTCATCGGCTGCAGATACACTTTCAGGAAGAAGTGCGCGTCTTTGGATGCGTTCGTACATTTATGATATTTTAACATAAATATATATTTTAGTAAATGGACGCCTCTGTTATTTATGAGGTGTCAAACTGGCGGTTGCTGCTTCTAGGACCTTAGCTTGATTCCATAGCCAGTACGCGGCCGCCGTTGTCGCCACTTGTCCGCGCCAGATCGCCATCGGATTTTCCCATTCGGACGTTGTTACTTCCCCGTCGTGAGCAGCGATGAGGTACTCTTTATGAAGTACCATGATTGCAACAGGATAGGTCGTCGTAAATTTATGTACGGCCTCAACCACACCCGTTAACTGCATGCTGAACGTAAGCATTTTTGGATAGTACACGCTTTGGAATAGCTTTTGCAGCTGTGCAAACGACACGACGAGTAGCGTGTTGGGCCGTTCGACTATTGCCGCGGAACTGTTTTTAATGAGGTCAACGGCATCGCGGGTTAACGTGAGCGGTCCAGTATACTCACGCAAGAAATCCTCGTATAAAATAGCTGTTTCGCTATTACGCCCAGCATCGCCGATCATAAGGACCGCATCAGCCCAATGGCCGAGTACTTGCATATCGGTACTTGCCGCGCGGGCAAGGCTGCCTGATGGGTTGGTGGCGCTAAATATCGTATCCGTTATGGTTGGTGGGATAGTTTTTCTGAGCACGTCAGGAAGAAGGACGCGAACTTCGCCAACCCCTGCGTTAAGCGCCGTGCCATACGCTTCGGCCACGCTTACGAATCCTAGTTTGTTACCACCAATAATGCCTAATTTTCCAGCCCGGGACTTTTGTTCGGGCTTGCTCCATTCAATGTCGGGGAAAAGCGGACTAGAGCTGGTCTGCTTGCGCCAGTAGGTATGTTCCATCCTGTCCTTTCTGTAGTTCGTACGCAACGTCTTTGCGTTCGATAACTACTTTCCAGCCTTTTTCCATGGCAATTTCCAGGAAGTCATGGGCGGGGTTAAATGCCAAAGGTTTTTCGACGATTTCTAGCATTGACGCGTCACCTTTCGAATCTCCAACGGCAACGCTGTCTTTAAACGTTAAGTTATGGGATTTGGCATATTCCGTGATGAGCTCTCCCTTGCGCCCATAGACATAGCGTTCATAGTTGCCCGTAAAGACATCTCCGTTACGTTCGAACAACACGCCTATACAATCATCAAAGCCGTATTGTTCGGCAAAAGGTTGCGCGATTTCCTGGTGTGATCCGGTGATGGCTAAAAGAAAATACCCGTCATCTTTTAACTGTTTAATGTAGTCACGGGTAAATTTATATACCTTGTGGCCCGATGCTTTAACGACCTTGGATGATGCTTCCTCGAGCATCGCTAAAGACAGGTTCGATATGCAGGCGCTGAGCGCGTCAACGATGGTCGCTTCGTATTCGCCGAAAGATATTTTGCGGCTAGTCCATGCTAAAAAGCGGTCATCAATAAGTCCGGCTGTTTTAGCGTCAAGCTGGCCAGCGTCTTTTAGGGCGAATACGAATTCATGAAATAACTGCCAACGGAATAAGGTACCGTCAATATCGAATGCGGCGAATTTGCGTTTAGCGGGCATTTTCAAATCCTCCAACCTGTTTAATATCGTGAGTTAGCATATATAAAGCTATTATGTCATTTCTTCATCCGCTTTGCCAGAGAGAGGAGTTTTTCGGCGTACTCACGGTAAGACCTATGCGGTTTTTCATGTCGCGTAATGACCGCGGTAAGTTCTTCGGCGCTTTTTTGTATATTACCAGGGTAGTTGTAGGCCCAGTGAATTGCCTCTTCGGGTTGGGCAAGAAGCCATTCGAGCGAGGAAATTGCTTCCCCGAGACGTTTTTGAAGCTCCGGGGTATCATTGTCGTAGCGTGTCAGTAGCCAGCTTTGCCACGCTTCGGGAGCTGTGACGAGGCCTATTGCATGGGTTCTGCGAAATGGCAGGCGTCTCAGATGCTTGACGACATGCGCCTGCGTATCAAGAAGATTGTAGGTCGCCTTATAGCTCTCGGGATATGTAAAATAAATATAGCCTGTCGCTGGAAAAATGGCATACTGAATAAGCTCTTTCTTCTCCATTTGTTCAGCGAGCTGCCGGATACCCTCTTCGTTATGAGGAAGATACGCGTAGAGTCCAGGCTCGTCATTTTGGCGTTCTGGCCGCGTCGTTGCATTTCGTACGCGGGCAAACCTTTTGTCGTTTTCAACCAATTTGTTCATGAGCGTCGACTTGCCCATACCGGACGGGGCAACAAGCATGACAAGCTCTTTTTCTTTTAGCTGGCGCATTGCTTCCTCGCCGGGCCGGTAGGTTTGTTCGTTTTCGGCTAATTTTTGTAAATTTAAATCCAAAGACATTATTTTCAGTATAGCAACACTATATGAAAACCGCCCGTGAGCCCCTTGTGAAAGGGACTCCGGGCGGGTTCTCACTACTTCTTGGCGCCGAATTCGGTGTCGGTATCCCAGCCTGCGCCGGCTCGGCTGAACGTGGCGACCACCTGCCTGTCCTGCCGGTGGCGCGTGGCGGTCGCCGATACGCCGTCGACTAGTTCGGCCGGGATGTCCAGACTCTTGAGGAACATCTCGCAGTAGGCCGGACCGGTGTCCGAGTACCCGAGCATCATGTCGGGGGTGAAGACGAGCGCCATGTTGGCATTGCCAACGAAGACCCACATTCCGTTCGGACGGTCGTCGGGACACCAGCGCGTGATCACCTTGGTGACCTGCTGTGCAACATCTCTGCTGAACATGTCCTTTAGCTGGTTGTAGCTTCCCTCGCTCTCGCCGTGGATGATCCTAGTAATCTCATCCATGTACTGCGGGTCGAAGTTGTCCATGAAAGGTCCTTACGCTTGTAGTGATGTGTCAAAATGACTTTTATATTATATCACTATAGACATAAAAAGTCAATTACATCGCTATAAAATAGTGTCCTTTTTGTGGTTCTTTTTTATCTCCAGCCAATTTTTCCTGCGCTCTTTTGGATCTGTCGAGGTGAATTTTTCAACCGGGTATTTTATGGCGCTTTTTTCTAACTTTTTCATGATTGCTTCACTAATGTCGATATCGTAATGCTTGGCAAACTGGATGGCGTAAATCAAAACATCGGCAAGTTCGTCCGATAGCTCATGCATGTCACCGACTGGCTCTTCTTGCCATTGGTAATGTTCAAGTAATTCATTCGCTTCAAGCGACATAGAGATCGCGATTCCTCTTGCGGGGATAGCCTCCCAGTGTCTTTCGAGAGCGTGTTGGATAACAGCTTGAGTGGCATCCTCGAACGTGGGTTTTTTTGCGGTCATACTTTTATCTCGATACTAATCGGACAGTGATCAGACCCCAAGACGTCAGGGTGAATTTCGGCGTTTACGATTTTGTCGGAGATGCCCTTACTGGCCATCCAGTAATCTATCCGCCATCCGACATTTCGGGCACGGGCGTTCGCCCAGTGTGTCCACCAGGTGTAGGCGTCGGCTTTATCTGGATGCTGTGCGCGGTATGTATCGGTGTAGCCGGCTTTTACGAAATCGCCGAAGCGCTCACGCTCTTCATCAGTGAACCCGTGTTTGCCAATATTTGGTTTTGGATTGGCAAGGTCGATTTCTTCATGAGCAACGTTTAAATCGCCGCAAAAAAGAACGGGCTTGGATTTTTCAAGCGTTTGAACGTGTTCTAGGAATGCCGGGTCCCATTGTTTGTAGCGAAGGTCAAGTCGGGATAAGTCCCCTTTGGAATTTGGCGTGTAGACGGTAACGACGTAAAAATCTTCAAATTCAGCGCTAATAATCCTACCCTCTTTGTTAGGGTCGCCGTAACTATTGTCTGCCAGGCCATATTTTTTGGCGATATCGTCAGTAAACCCCTTGGTCACACTGAGGGGCGTTGTTTTGGTAAAAATGGCTGTGCCGCTATACCCTTTTTTGCCGGCGCTGTTCCAGTATTCTTCGTAGCCAGGCATGTCGATGACGGCTTGGCCCTGTTCGGCTTTTGTTTCTTGCAGGCAAAGAATATCTGGTTGATGCTTTGCGATAAATTCTTGAAACGTGCCTTTGTTCACGACGGCACGAATTCCGTTGACGTTCCATGAGTATAATTTCATATTTTTAGTATATCAGTTCGATACGGCCACTTCTTACATACTACGGTATATAGGAAGTAGTTGGTATGACAAGCTAAGGCGAGGCGTTGCTGTTTGCGCGAGCTGGGATCTTCCGCGCAAACAGCAACCAAGTATGCCTAGGTGTCTTCCCTCGTGTGGCAGGTCGCCTTGGCGGCGGCGTCTTCTTCTCGGGTTTCTTCTCGGCCGGCTTCTTTTTAGGCTCGGGCACGGGCGTTCCTCTCTGGTTAGGACTTGGGTGCTGCCTGAAGTAAGACGGACCGTATTGATCCATCTACTCTTCAGTCATCAGAGCTCCTTAGCTTGTCGGTGTTGTCAGTAGAGCGGACGGCGTCGATGGTTTAGGGCTCATCGAAGGGGCGTGGCCTGTCGTGTTCGCGCGCGATGGCCCCAAGGGCTGCCAGCACGATAACGATCGCGGCAATCCCGAGGACGGCTACCACTACGACGAGGGCGACCTTGCCCAGG
This sequence comes from Candidatus Saccharimonadales bacterium, assembly GCA_035317825.1. NCBI lineage: Bacteria > Candidatus Saccharimonadota > Candidatus Saccharimonadia > Saccharimonadales (SeqCode) > Saccharimonadales bacterium (SeqCode). The sequence goes on from DATHGB010000025.1 coordinate 78,674, forward strand.
GCGCTCTGAGGCATGAGCTTCACGAAAACCTCCTTGTTAGGGTTCGGACCCACCGTCTTGGGCCTCAAGATAGCTGCTCGTTAAAATAGCTATCTTGAGGCTCAAACGCTCTTTTTGACATGTTAAATATCGCTCGACACTGAAAAAGCGCCTAAGCTACTTTATATGATGACATTTTCCGTGTTGGCGAACAACTGTACGGTGAATATAGCCACAACACATATTAGAAAATATGAACTGTGGGAATACCAAGTCAAGAGCATGCTATTCCTCGGCAGGGCCGGAGACGCGATGTCCCCAGCCCTGCGCTGAGTGGATCAGGCTACGTGGCCAGGCGGGATCTTGCCGGCCTCGGTCCTCGGAGTCGGCGTCGGATCGCCGGCCGCCGGGACGGATAGCGTGCCCTTGGCATTGCTGAGACGCTTGTCGCCGTCGAGCTGTTCGGCGTCGCCGGCCGCCAGGATGCCGTTCGCGGGGGTGTTGGTGAAGCGGTCGCTGGTCGACGTGTTGCCGTCGGACTTCGCGCCGTCGGTGCTGGATGTTGCCGGGGGATTGGTCGGCTGGGTGTAGTAGCGGTAGCCGTCCTTCGCGTGCTTGCGGCGGCTGCGCTCCCGCCGCGCTTCGGGGCTGAACTTCTTCGTCACCCACGACGCGCCGATGATGGCGAGAACTGTGGCGATCAGGCCGGCCTTCCCCTTCTTGGACGAGGGGACGAGCGAGCTTGCGCGTAACGATTTGATGCTCAAGGCAATACTCTCTTTCCGTGCTTGGTCCGTGTCCATGATCTCTGAATGATCCTGAACTCCGGGACAAATATTTACTTTATGTAAAGAACCTATCTGTTCCAGAGTCCAAAATGTATGCTCTTGACTTGTGAAAAAGCGACTCTCGAAGACAGGTCTTGCCTGAAAGTCTGTTCTCGACATTAACACCTATTGGTATATGCGTCAATGTTTAGGATAAAGTTTAAAGGGGTGAGTATATAACCACAATCTACATCCGAAGATATAAACAGTGGGAATACGCCAAGAGTAAGTATTCCGCGGCTCAAGGCCGAGGGAGCGCTAGGCACTCCCCGGCCTTGAGCAAAGCGTCAGGTGCGGTAGATGGGGTCATCCCCGCCCGGCAGGTTGAGGCCGAGGTCGGCCGGCCGGCCGATGTCTGCCAGCGTGGTTCCGCCCTGGGCGAACCGGCTGAGCTGGTCGTCCGTGAGCGCGAACTCGTTGAGCTTCTTGGTCGCCGCCTTGACGCCGGCGCCGAACGCGATCCGCTCGGCTTCGGCGTGGTCGCCGTTGTAGGCGGCTTCCTCGAGCAGCGCCCGAACCTCAGGAGACATGTTCGCCATCATCTCCGGGGTGAACTTGGTGAAACCGATCGTCGCGAGGAGTTCCTCGATGGCCGGCCTGTCGGGTCGCGTGATGTCCGCGTTCGACACGCCGGCGCCGAAGGGCTTTGATGCGTCGTTCATGGTTTTCTCGTTTCTTCTACGTGAACCTGGCTCTGCTAGCTCGGGTTCCGAGGTAGATATTCGTTCAGAATACCTATCTTGGAACCCAAGTTTACTTACTCTTGGCTTGTTAAAAAACGACACTTCGGGTTTAACTGAAGGTCATAAATATATATTAGCATTTATTATAGTTTTTGTCAATAACTAGAAGGATATTCACTACCGTTGTTTGATAGCTCGCGCCGCATCGCGATCGGCATCTCGGCGCTTGATCGTTTCGCGTTTGTCGTAGTTCTTTTTACCTTTACCGAGTGCGATGACGACTTTGATAAACCTGCCGGTTGTCAGCAGTTTGGTCGGCACGATTGTCATGCCTTCTTTTTTGCTGATCATCAAACGGTCTATTTGTTTCCGGCTGGCTAAAAGTTTGCGCGGTTCGGTGTCTATAGTGCGCGCTCCCACCACTCCCTTTTGGTTCAATTTAAGACTAAAGCTGGCGTTATTAAGCCACAACTCGTTATTGCGAATGCTGACGAAAGATCCCTTTAACTGAATATGACCATCCCGCGCGGCGCGAACTTCGGGGCCAGTTAGAACAAGCCCGGCGACGATTTCTTCGCCCAGTTCATAATCAAACCTCGCCCGTCGGTTAACGACGGCCTTTGTTCGATCGGATGGTTTTTTCTTACCTGCCATAATTACTTTATTGTAACAGATGTGGTCTGCTTGTTTGATAGTGTACACTGGAGGTATGTATAAACGCATTCTACTCAAACTCTCAGGTGAACAACTTCAAGGTAAATATGATGGCGGATTTGACGCCGAAACGGCTGCATGGATTGCAGAGGAAATCAAAAAGGTAAAAGATTCTCAAGTTGTCGTTATGATTGGTGGCGGTAACTATGCTCGGGGTGCGCAACTAGTGGGCGGCGGTGTTCAGCGTGTGACCGCCGATAATATTGGCATGATGGGAACCATGATGAACGCGATTGCCCTTGCGGATGTATTTACGAGTAAAGGTCTCAGCGCGCGGGCTTTGACGAACATCAAAGCCGACCAGGTAGCTGACCAGTTCACCCATCGCCGGGCACTTAGCCACCTTGAAAAAGGCCGCGTGGTTATCGTGGCTGGTGGTATCGGACGTCCTTACCTTACGACGGACACTGCTGCTGTTAGCCTTGCGCTTGAACTTGAATGCGACGCGATTCTAAAAGCTACCAAAGTCGATGGCGTATACGACAGTGACCCTGCTAAGAATCCATCAGCGAAAAAATACGACACGATCACCCTGCAAGACGCGGTCGAACAGCCTGAAATTCGCGTTATGGACAAAGCTGCTATGGCACTAGCGTATGACCATAACCAGCCTCTCATTATCTTTGATCTTTTAACGGAAGGTAACATTGCGAAAGCTGCTGCTGGCGACCCTGTCGGTACAACGGTTAAATAAGATTATTTTTTAGCGAGTTGCTGTGCTGTTTCGTATAGAATAGTCGCGGATTTGGCCCAGTCATACTGGGCCATTTGCTTTTTGCCGTTTTCGACTAGTTTTTTAACCACTTTAGGATCGTCAAGCTTTAATACCTGTTCGGCAAATTCCTGAGGACGGTTAGGGTGTGAGAATAGTGCGCCGTCCCCTGCTACTTCGTGGAGAACAGGGAGGTTGCTGACGACTGCCGGAACACCTAGCGCTAAAGCTTCGGCGAGTGGCAAACAGAAACCTTCGTATCGGCTGGCGGTCACGAATACGGCATCGTTGGCAAGTAGTTCGGCGTATTTTTCGTCGCTGACACCGCTATGGAAAATAACGTTCGCGCCTTTAGGTATTTGCCTTTGCAATTCGGCGTGTCGCTGCGGCGTGATGCGTGACAAAAGATGGAGCGTTCGTCCCGGCAGGTACTCCATACTGGCGATGAGCGCCTCAACATTCTTGTAGCCCATAAATGTTCCCATATAGACAAGGTTTTTTGGCGCTTTACCAACTACTACGGGCTTTTTAAGAAAATCTTTTAAGATCCGCGGCGCGTTTGGAATGATGACCATCGGCCGTTTTGTCAGGTGTGCCTCTTCAATCTCTCTCTTGCTTGTTTCACTAACGGTCGCCACCATGTCCGCCCCGTTAAGTGTCATGCGCTGAGGAATATACGTCATGTGATAGGCACGCCAGCCTAGACGGATAAGCGGGTTAAGGAATTTTGGCGGCGTGCGGTAGTGGTAATAGATGAGGTCATGGAGCATAAGGATGACTTTAAATTTGCGCCCGGTTGTCCCAAGGGTCTGCATTGGGGTAAAAACTACATCAGGATCGTATTTGTTGAGCCAGAATGACGAGAGCGGTTCAAGCGGAGACGTCGGCGCATGGATCATAACGTACTCGGCATTTTTTGGAAGTAATTTTAGTTGCGCTTTGTTGCAAATGATAAAAGTTACAGGGGTAATTTTAGCGAGTGCCGCTCCCAGTTCAGTGCTGCAACGACTCATGCTATCGTGAAAATCGGTGCGGATAAAACGTGCATCAAAAAATAACTTCATATATAGGCAAATTATATCATGATGCAGGACCGTTGAATCTAACAATTGGTAGATCGGTCGGTCATCGACTTCACCATGGTATAATTAGGGCATATGAAAATTCTGATTGCTGCCGATTTGCATTGGCCTACAATCAATGGCGTCGCGACGTTCAGTCGCAACTTGGCCAAAGGTTTGAGCGCACGTGGACACGAAGTTTTGGTGATTGCACCAAGTCAAACAGGTAAAAGTTACGAGGAATACGACGGAAATTATTTAATAAAACGAACGGTCTCGGTGCCGTTTTTGCCTATTAACAATATACGCATTTCGGTCTCGCCCTATTTAGAGGTCCGTAAGATTATTAAAGATTTCCAGCCTGACGTTATTCACGTGCAGTCGCCACTCATGGTTGGGCTGGCGTCACTCCAGGTTGGCGGCCGAAACAATATCCCTCTGGTAGCAACCAACCACGCGATGAGTGAAAACCTAATTGAAAACATGCGGCTCTTGCTCCCGATGGCCCGCCCGATTAACCGCCTGCTCAAAGAATATGCCCGGCTGATTTATCGCAACGTATCATATATGACTTTGCCGACCGAAAGCGCGATTGGGATGTTTGGAGATACGCCCGAAAAAATGCCGATGCCTATTGAAGCAGTCAGTAATGGCGTTGACCTTCGGCATTTTAAGCCTGGCGACGTATCTAAGGATCTTTATGACAGATTTAAGCTGCCGACAGATCGTCCGATTGTCATGTACGTCGGCCGGCTAGACGCCGAAAAACATATCTCGACACTCGTAAAAGCGTTTACCCGCGTCCGGGAAAAGCACGATGCCCATCTTTTAGTTGTCGGTTATGGCAATGACAGCGACCGTCTGCAAGAACTTGCCCGTGATAAAGGTATTATGAGTGACACAACATTCACGGGTTTTGTCAGCGAAGAAGATAAGGAATTGCTGTACCGGCTTGGAACGGTCTACTGTATGACGTCGCCGGCTGAATTGCAGTGTATTTCAATGCTCGAGGCAATGGCCAGCGGACTGCCGGTCGTTTCGGTTGACGCTGGTCCGCTAAAAGAATTATGCCAGGATGGCCACAATGGCTATTTGTGTGAAGTTGATAATGATAGTGATATGGCCGATAAAATTAGTAAAATTCTAAGCGATGAGAATCGCCGCCAGCAAATGGGCGTCGAGAGTCTTGCTATCGCTACGACTCACGATTTGCAGCATACCCTCGATCGTTTCGAAGCTATCTACAGCCAGGTTTTTATCTCACCCCGACGTCCGCAAAGCCGCTTGGCTGCTGCCCTTCGCCTGCGTAAACCCCGCTAAGGTTTTACGGGTGCGGCGGCCCACTCTTGGATGACCGTGGCTGCCTCGTCTGATGTTTCGTAGTGAATTAAATGGCCGACATTATGAATAATGTGGAGCTTGCTACCCTTTATGAGTCCTGCTAGTTGGCGCTGTTTTTCAAGCGGTGTCACGTCGTCTTTTTCACCTGCGATCAAAAGTGTCGGTACTTTGATTTGGGTCGCGACTTCGCGCACGTCATGTCCAACCGATGCTTTAAAAGCCTCAGACACAACCGTGGGGTTTGAGAACGTACTAAAATGCTGACGGTGCTGGTCACGAATAAATGAGCGCATGTCTTTGTCCTGGGTTTTGGTCATGATAAGCGTCATGATATCCGTTGATGCTTGGCTTGAAAGCCAGATATTGCTGAGGTTTGCCGGAAGCGTCCGGCCAAGCCAGTAATAGAAAATAGCCAGGTGTGTCAGTGCGGCTTTCGAACCTTTCAGCGCAGGCGCGCCGATTGGGTTGATGAGGATAAGTTTTTCAATCGTTTTTGGTTTTTTAACGGCATAGTGACTTGCGACAATGCTTCCGAACGAATGACCAAGCAGGATCGGTTTTTCATCACCATCCATCTGTTTGATGAACTCTCCTACGAACGCAACGTACTGGTCCAGGTTATGCGTGTCTTTCGTGAAAGGATCACTTTCGCCAAAGCCTGGGAGGTCTGGAACGATAACGTGAAAATCTTCAAGTTGGCGGACGATGCGCTCGAGCCCGTGGTGCGTTCCACGAAACCCGTGCACCATAATGATTGTCGGCCGTTTTTCGCTGTTGTATTCCCAGTAATGTGTCGTACTGCCGTCTTTAAGCCGAAGTGTAGAATTCATATGTATCAGTATGGCAAAAAATAAGGGAGGCGTCTAGGTGGGGCTAGCTCCACACCGTACATGGGCATATTGACTTTTATTAATAAATATTATAATATAACAAATGCCTTAACAATCTATCACCTGCAAGGAGTCGCAATGTCGATCAGGACGCAGCTGTCGAATTTGATCAAGGGTATCTTCCGAAAGAGCCCGCAAGATACCACGGAGTCCGAGGAGATCGTAACGCCCGACGAAACCAAGACGCCGGAACCTCTGGCGCTCACGACCCTTCCCGACCGGGAAGACATGCTGGAGCGCCTCAAGGGGGTCACGGACGATCCCTACATGGTTGAAGGGCTCTTCTTCCAGATCACGTCCCTGCTTGCTGGCCGACAGGTGGCTGGCGCGGGAGTTGTCAACATGCTTCAACTGGCCTTCGGTCTGTTCTGCGAAGATAAGTCACCCGAGACGTTCGGTCTTCTCCAAGGAGACATGGACGACTACATCAAGGCCTTGGTCGATGACAAGCAGGTGCGAAGCGACGCACTCGCCTTCATGGAAGAAGTGCGCTGCTGGCAGCAGTAAGGTAATCAGCAGCTCGGCTGCCCCACCCCGCATGGCACGATGCTCATTTGTAAGTGAGTCTCGCAGCCAGCGGGGTTTTCACTAGCAACCGCCATGTGATCCTAACCCGCCCGCCGAATGTACTATTCCATTCTGCGCTTGAGCCCCTTGGTGGGTCGTTACGATTTTGGTTCTAACTTACGTTAGCCGCTCAAATGCTCGTGCACAATCAGCCACGATTGGGCTGAATCTATCACTACAGATATTTCCTATGGCGACAAGACAACTTTGGATGAGGATCAAGAACAGGCAGCATTCGAACAGAATGTCACGCAGTTCTATCAGGGTAAGGACTTTGAGCTAGTCGATCAAGCCCGACGTGAAATTGTATTTGATCATGAATCAAAACTAGGTGAGCTTTTGAACGCGATTGAACGAATTGGCTACCTGCGCACTGCATTACGAGCACATGAGATTCTTCAGATTGGTGTTTCTGATTTTGAGCTCGCGGAAGGTCTTGAATGGTTAGTGTTTGATGTATTGAGCAATTTAGTTCTAATTTCGTACATAGTGCTGTACCAAATCTCGTTTATAGATATAATTTAGTTCGAGCTTATAGACCATTTTGATAGTCTATCTGTTAGTTGATTCTAACCTGCCACATTCTTGTATATTTATGTGCTAGGAATAGAGTGCAAGAAATGGTATTGAGATACATGCAAATACGACAAAGAGCACGAGCCCTACAGTAGAAAGAATCGATGAAGCAGGCCTGCTGGTTATCCAGCCATATTTTTTAAGAGCGGCTTTGATTTTCTCACCATCACCCTTGGGCAGTAACATGCCCGCTATGATGGGCTTACGAATTATAAATAGGCCATGTCCTTGGATCCATATCGAACTTCCTTTTTTGAAGGATGTTCCCGATAACACTCTACTATCTTCACTACCGTATGTTATTACAAGTTTTTTATCATTCATCTCGAATGCTATCGGAACAGCTCCTTCCGAATTCTTGAATAAAATAAACATCGTATACGCATAGCTTATGTAAAATATGCACAAAACCGCAATTGCTAGTAAAAGCACCCATACCGAAACATCAAACGAAAAGATACACAGAGAAGATAGTAGAGCTATGAGTGTTACTAAATAAACAGTTGAACGAATAGGGTGAGCAAAATATGCATAGTAGCCTTGTGATAAGAACTCATAGGGTGTAAGTTGATCGTGTATAGTCATTTATGATCATTATTATATACTAAAGTTCTACGAATTCAATAGCAACGTGGTTCTAATTTCATACATAGTGCCGTGCCATTTCTTGAATGTATAATTTTCATTAACCCGCTCCTTATGTACGTCCTTAACACCTTTCGTGCTACAATGAACGTTGCATGATTGCTGATATTACCATTACTGAAAAAAGCTTCGGTCCCAAACTTTTAATGAGTGGGATCAAGTTTAGTATTAACGACGGCGAGAAAGTCGGCGTTGTCGGACGTAACGGCGTTGGCAAATCTACCCTTTTCGGTATCCTCACAGGGGCTGATAAAGATTTTACAGGTGAAGTGATTTACAAGCGTGGAACAGTTGTCGTGGCCACCGCTCAGGAACACCATGATCTAAAAGACGTCACTGTTTTGCAGTACGTATTGTCTGGCTTGCCTGAATATTCTGAACTTAGCCATATTATGGAAACGTACCCTGAGACTATGGGTGACGACATGAAAAAGATCGAAGAGTACACGCAGGCACTTGGCCGTTTTGACGATAAAGGCTTTTACCAGATCGAAGAACAAATCGAACGTGAACTCGATAATTTCCAGCTTCCCAACGTTGCCCACCGGCAGTTCTCTACCCTTTCTGGTGGTCAAAAACGTCTTGTCGAAGTAGTAAAAGTAATGCACTCCGACGCGCATCTCGCGCTTGTCGACGAACCGACGAACCATATGGACTACAGGGCAAAGGCCCAGTTTATCGATTGGATGAAAGACGCCCGCGAAGCGATGCTGGTCATTACTCACGACCGTGATGTCCTGCGTGAAGTCGATAGGATTATCGAACTAAAAGATGGCGACAACGTTAGTTACAAGGGTAATTACGATGCCTATCTAAAGCAGAACGCTGTCAGTACCGGTACGCAGATGAACGATTTTGAAATGGTTGAAAAACGAATCGTTAACTTAAAAGCGAAAGTTATTGACTACCAACGTCTCAAAGAAAAATCACGTAATCCAGGGACGATCCAAAAGTTCAAACGGCTTGAGGAAACATCCCGTAAAGAACTTGGTGAACTCCAGGCTAAAGAAAAGCCGACATTCTGGATCGATAAAGAATCGGCGGCTAACTTAAATTACAAAGTCGCGGCGCAGTATGACAAATTCAAGGCGAAAAACATTCGTATGAATCTTAAAGACGACGAGAGCCGCAGTAAACACGTGCTTGTTAACGCCAAAGGACTGTCACTTGGATACGGTGATTCGCCACTATTTTCTGGTGTTAATATCGACCTTCGCGAAGGCGAAGCGCTTGAAATTCACGGGCGAAACGGTGCGGGCAAGACGACGCTTATTAAAGCGCTTTTGGGACTTAACGAGACAAATGACATAAAGACGTTCGCAGGTGAGATTACGCTCGATAATCATATTAGAATTGGCGTATACGAACAGGAAGTATCATTAGATTACTTTGCGCTTCCACTCGAACAAGCCATTGAAAAAATGTATTTAGACCGCGACCTTTCGGTTAGCACGCCTAAAATCCGCGCGCTGCTTAGTGATTATTTATTCAACGAAGGCGACGGTAAGATTCCGCTTTCCAAACTGAGCGGTGGCCAAAAAGCGCGTTTCCAATTGATCGCGATGCTTGCGAACAACCCGCAGCTACTTATTCTTGACGAGCCTACTAACCACCTTGACCTTCCGAGTATTGAAGAGTTAGAAACAGCGCTCGCGAAGTACTCGGGCGCTGTTCTGTATGTGAGCCATGACGGATACTTCCGTGATGCTATGGGTGGTGAATCCGTGCAGATCGGTGCTGTTTAGGCAGCTACGGGCGCGATTCCCTTTTCTTTCATAAGCTTGTCGATCTTTAGGCGGTCAAATCCAAGCACGAGGTCGCCGTCAACGTCGGTGATCGGGACGCCTTGGTACGGACCTCCGTTTTTTTCGACAAGTTCGTTGTGGGCATCCATATCGGTTTCGACATTCTTTTCGATGTAGGGAATGCCTAGTTTGTCCAACCATTGTTTTTCGGTTTTACAAAAAGCGCACCACGTCGTGCTATAAATGGTAATTCGTGCTGCATTAGTTGTTGCTGAGTCGGTCATATCGCTCCCCTATTTACGCTATCTATTACTATACATTATACACTAAATGAAAAATCTGGCTATGGCGCGGATACCATAATGGTACAATATAATCATGAAGTTTATGCTTATCGGCCCGACGAAAAAAGAAGGTTTCGCACTTCCTACGGTGCTGATCGCATCGGTCGTCATGTTGATTGTACTATTGTCTGCCGTTGGCGCAAGTGTCAGTATCCGTTCGGCGATCGATTCGCAGTACTATAACCAGCTAGGGCGTGAAGCGGTCGAATCTGGTCTTACCCTGGCGACGGAATGTTTAAAGATTGACGCGACGCCTAATTGGACGGATGCATCGCCCTTACGGCCCGGTAGCGGTTGCAATGGTTCCGCGGCGGAAAACGGGTACGTAATTGACACGGCTCAACTTAAAACAAGCTTTACCATAGGAGCTTCCACGACTGATGCCAATGGACGTACGACGTTCAGCGCTAAAGGAGACGTGAGTCTCCGGCGTTTGTCTGCCCCGACAGAAACGTTCAGGACATACGAGCAGACAACGAAACGCACCGTGGAAATCGTTCCGAAATTCGCAACGCTTTCGGGCAATGACTCCCATACCTGCGCTCTTGCGAGCAGCCAGGTGTTCTGTTGGGGATCGAATGCCTATGGACAGTTAGGCAACGGAACGACAGCGAGTAGCCTTGCCCCTAGCCCTATTAAGTACGTGAATGGGCTCATGGCTGGTTCTGTCACTGATGTCGGAACGGGTAATAGCCATACGTGCGCCTTAGCTGCTGGCGAGGTGTACTGCTGGGGATATAACGCGTACGGGCAATTGGGTGACGGAACGACAACTACCCGTAGTTTGCCACTGCCCGTAGGAGGTCTTTTAGCAGGACTTACGGTGACGGATTTATCTGTCGGCGCATATCAGACATGTGCTGTTGCCGCGAGCCGGGCCTATTGTTGGGGATGGAATCCAGACGGCCAGCTCGGTGACGGAACAACCGTTAATAAGTCGGTGCCAACCAGGGTTTCAACTGCTGCTCCCCTCGGCACCAGGAACATCGGTAATATTTCGACGACTGACTACCATACATGCGTTTCAACGGTCGGTTCATCAGATACTGACGTGAATAACAGACTGGTATTTTGCTGGGGGCGCAATGCCAATGGCCAGCTTGGCGACAATACGCAAACGAACCGCCTATTACCCGTACAGGCTTTAGGGACTGGCGTAAAAGAGGTTGGAACGGGAGCTCATCACACCTGTGTCCTTGCAGGCGTTTCAAATGCGGCACTGAGAGTCTGGTGCTGGGGGCTGAATGGTCAGGGCCAACTTGGATACAATGACCAAGTTAACCGGGACCAGCACGGAGGCGCGGTAGCAGGTGCTATGGGCACGAATCCGGTAACGGCCATGGCACTCGGGGATTATCATACGTGCGCCGTATCCCTAGGCAAGGCGTATTGCTGGGGCAGAAATTACGATGGTCCTGGCCAGCTGGGCGACAACAGCCAGACGAGCCGTTTGGCACCCGTGGCGATCTACACCGGAAATTATTTAAACGGAAAGACCATCGTGAGTGTTTCTGCCAGCGACTTCCATACCTGTGCTGTCGATAGTGAGAAGAAAGCGTACTGTTGGGGCAAAAATACCTATGGCCAATTAGGTGATAATAGTACCACTAATCACTGGCAAGCCGTTCCCGTCTATACGGCCAACTTCAAACCTGTTTATACTGATTTTTAAACTATGGTGCGTCTTGGTAATACAGCGGAAAAATGCATTTAAATTCTTTGGGTATAGTGTTACAGTTACAGGTATGAAGCTTGTGCCTACCGGTCCGACTAAAAAAGATGGTTTCGCGTTGCCTACGATCTTAATCGCATCGGTCGTGATGTTAACCGTACTCTTGTCCGCGGTTGGCGCGGCCGCAAGCATACGGACGGCGATCGATTCGCAGTACTATAACCAGCTAGGGCGTGAAGCGGTCGAATCGGGTTTGGAACTCGCGACTGAATGCCTAAAGCTGGATACTACTCCTAACTGGACGGATGTGGCGCCTCTCAGACCTGGCAGTGGTTGTGTTGGTTCGGTGGCTGAAAATGGATACGTGCTTGATACGGCCGCAGTCAAGACAAGTTTTACAGTAGGAGCGTATAGCACTGATGTCAATGGCCGTACAAGCGTCACCGCTAAAGCAAGCGTGAGTCTCCGGCGTCTTTCCGCGCCTACCCAAACATGGCGGACATATGAGCAAACAACAAAGCGCATCGTGCAGATCATTCCGCTATTTACGGCACTTTCTGGCAATGACTCCCACACCTGCGCCCTAGCGAGCAGCCAGGTATTTTGCTGGGGAGCTAATACCTGGGGACAGCTGGGCAATGGAACAACAGCCAGTAGTCTTTACCCTCAGGGAATTAAGTATGTTAACGGGTTGATGCCTGGTTCTATCACGGATGTCGGCACGGGGAATCTTCATACATGCGTGTTATCCCAACAAAAAGTATGGTGCTGGGGGCACGGTGGTCATGGCCAACTAGGCAATGGAACATCATTTGCTGATGCGAATTTTGGTCCGAGTTCGTTACCTACCCCCGTGGGAGGCATCCTGGTTGGTAAAACGGTCACGCATCTTGCCGTAGGCGCGAATAATACCTGTGTCGTTGCTAGCAGCCGGGCATATTGCTGGGGCTATAATCCTGACGGGCAGGTGGGCGACGGCACGACAGCTAATAAACTTGTCCCAACCGCCGTCAATACGACATCTTCGGGCAATCCTATGCTTAACAAGAATATTATTGATATAGCATCAACCGATTACCATAGCTGTGCGGCGATCTCTGGCGGAACGGCCGCGTGCTGGGGGCGCAATACCAGCGGTGAGCTGGGAAACAATACGCTTGTGAATAGCGCAGTGCCGGTAAGCGTTGTAGCTGGAGGTGTCACGGAGATCCAGACCGGGTCGTATCATACCTGTGTTATCGCGAGTAACAGGGTGTGGTGTTGGGGCTATAATTCATACGGACAGCTGGGATATGGTGATCTGGCCACCCGCATGCAACACGGAGGCGCAGTAGCAGGTGCTATGGGCACGAATCCGGTCACGGCACTCTCTGTCGGGGATTACCATACGTGTGCCGTGTCGCTCGGCTTGGCGTATTGCTGGGGGCGCAGTGACGATGGTCTGGGACAGATTGGCGACAGATTCACGATAAACCGTACGCTGCCGGTCGCGGTCTACACCGGAAATTATCTTAACGGTAAGACAATTACCGGTATTTTCGCAAGCGACTTCCATACCTGCGCGACGACAAATACGAAGGCGGCTTACTGCTGGGGCCGCAATTCATACGGGCAGCTCGGTGATAACACGACGTTTAACCACCTTCAGGCCGTTCCCGTCTATACGGCCAACTTCAAGCCTGTTTATACTGATTTCTAGATTGGCTTCTGGTCAGATGCCAGCCGCCGCATAGGTCGCATTTATACGTGGAAAGTTCAAGGTTGGGTTTTAAAAGCATTTGGTATTCAGCGGCGTCCTGGGCTTCTTTTTCGGTCCCAAAACGACGTTTTTGCTCGCAGTTGCTCGCAAAACGAAACGGTTGGTGTTTAGGAGTGTTATTTTGCCTGGGCATATACTTTTCAAACGCTTCCTCAGCTGTTATAGTATACAAGTACATGAGTACATCACCAAACGACCGTGATGAGCACCAGGTGCCGCCGAAGACTTCCTCGACGGTCATTTTATTGCTACTGACTATGGGTGATACGACCTGGCGGATGTTCGTGCCGGTTATCGGTCTGTTGGTACTTGGTCTTTTCGTAGATCAATGGCTTAATACCAAACCATGGATCATGATTATCGGACTGATTCTAGGAGTCGGTTTGGCAGCCCTACTCGTTAAACGTCAATTTAATAAGGTTAAACAATAACAAAGATGGAATATTTCGCAGCAACCGAACTTCATATCAGCATGGCTTCAGAGTCATTGTTTACTATTGGCGGATTCGCCGTGACGAATGCCGTGATGACTGGCCTCGCGACAACTATCATTGTCGTGGCACTCTTTTTGTATGTTGCCCGAATGGTCAAAGCCGGACGCTATAACCGTTTTATCGGGCTTGTCCAATGGGGATTTGAAGGAATGCTCGGACAAATCAACAGTGTTATTGCCGACAAGGTACTCGCCCGGAAGATTGCTCCTTTGGCTCTTACTATTTTCTTTTTCGTATTAATCGGCTACTGGTTGAGCGTGCTGCCTGGACTGGACACTATTAAGGTGCACGGCGTCCCAGTCTTGCGTAGTATTACGGCCGATCTAAACTTTACGCTCGGACTTGCCCTTATTACGATGGTTACGGTTCAGATGTACGCCATTAAACATATGGGCGTGTTTGGTAACGGCGGGCGCTATCTTCGCAACCCATTCAAAGATCCGCTTGGCGCGTTCGAAGGAGTTTTGGAGCTTATCGGTGAGTTTTCTCGCGGTATTGCCCTTGCCCTGCGTTTGTTCGGTAACGCCTTTGCGGGTGAAGTCCTTCTTGTGATCGTGGCTATCCTGACCAGCTATTTCGCGGCCGTTACGTTGCCGTTCTTTATGGCATTCGAGCTATTCATCGGACTGATTCAGGCATACGTATTCTTTGTCCTGACCTTGATCTTTACCTCGCTGGCGATCGAATCGCATGGCGCTCATTCCCCGGAACATTCCTCTGTTGATTTTGCCGACAAGGCCAAGCAATTGGAATGATAAATTTTAGTATAGTAATTTAAAGGAGATATAAAATATGAACGAATTAGCATTTGGACTTACCTACGCCCTGCCTGCACTTGGTGCCGCGGTTGGTATTGGTATTATCGGTTCTGGCGCATTAAACGCTTTTGGCCGCAACCCAGAGAAACTATCTGACATCCGAACGCTTATGATTACCGCGATCGTGTTTGCCGACTCACTGGCTATTATTGGTATCGTGGTCGCTATTATCGCGAAATTCCTCTAGGAAAAGAAACGGATTATAGATGGATATATTAACACAATTTGGAGCGTCTGAAGCCGGTTCGGGAGATGTACTGAGCGCGCTTGGGATCGACTGGAAGATTCTGATTTTTCAGATTGTCGCCTTTTTGATCCTGGTGTGGTTTTTGGGCAAGTACGTCTATCCGGTTTTGATGAAAACTATCGATGCGCGTCAGGCTGAGATCGAAGCAGGTACTAAAGCGGCGAGCGAAGCTGAGAAAAAAGCCGCCAAGGCTGAAGCTGACGTGACGAAGCTTATGAAGCAGGCCCGTAAAGACGCGACTGAAATCGTATCTACTGCCCGCGAAGAAGCAAATGCGGCACTTGAAGCAGCTGATGCCAAAGCGAAATCCAGGGCTGACGCGATTGTCGCCTCGGCGCATGACCAGATTCAAAAAGACGTGATTGCGGCTAAAAAAACACTTCATAACGAAACGATTGATCTCGTCGCGGCCGCGACTGAAAAAGTTGTCGGTAAAACGATCAGTGCCAAAGTAGATGATTCGATTATCGCGAATGCCGTAAAGGAAGCCAAGTAGTTTATGGCTTTACGTTTGTCGCGCCGTAAACTTTCCGCGTATCTTGCGGATGAGCTTATAGCTGGTAAAAAAGACGTGCCAGCCCGGCTTGCCGCATTCTTGCTTGATACTAACCGGATGCGCGAGCTTCCGCTCATCGTCCGCGATATAGAGGATGCGCTTGCCATCCGTGGTATCGTCATTGCTGACATTGATAGCGCCTACGAACTGACTGCCGAGACTACCAAACAGCTTGAATCGTTCGTGAAGAACAAGACAGATGCCAAACAAGTTCACTTTCGCACGGCCATAGATGAAACGCTCCTTGGCGGCGTACGAGTGAATTTGCCTGGACAAGAGCTTGACGCGACACTCAGGCGCAAACTGACAAATCTAAAAGCGACTAAAGTATAAAGAAGAGGAATAATATGAGCGAAGTATCAGTAACAGAACTTGCCCAGGATCTCCGCGACGCGATCGCGAAACTGGAAACGACCGAAGGGCTTGAAAAAGTCGGCGTTGTCGTTCGGGTTGGTGACGGTGTGGCCTGGGTGCATGGTCTGCGTGACGCAGGCTTTTCAGAAGTATTAACGATCGAGACGGATAACGGCACGGTTGAGGCTTTCGCCCTGAACCTGATGGAAGACGAAATCGGTGCGGTACTTCTTGGTAGCGACCAACACGTCTCTGCCGGTGCTAAAGTGCGCCTAAAAGGCACGGTACTGCAAGTACCTGTCGGTCCAGAACTACTTGGACGCGTGGTTGACCCGCTCGGTAACCCACTAGATGGCGGCCCAGCGATCAAGACCAAGCAAATGGGCCTTGTGGAACGTGAAGCTATCGGCGTCATGGGACGTAAGCACGTTCACGAACCACTTATGACTGGTATCATGGCAATTGACGCCATGTTCCCTATCGGCCGTGGTCAGCGTGAGCTGATTATTGGCGACCGCCAAACTGGTAAAACAGCTATCGCGATCGACACGATGATCAACCAGGGCAAGCAAAAGACTGGCGTTATCAACGTCTATGTTGCCATTGGTCAAAAACTGTCTAAGATCGCTCGTCTGATCGACCGCCTTAAACAAGAAGGCGTTATGGACCAGACTATTATTGTCGCCACTGGCCCTAGTGACCCTGCGTCAATGCTGTATCTTGCACCGTATGCCGCAACGGCTATGGGTGAATACTTCCGCGATAACAAACAGCACGCGCTGATGATCTACGACGACCTGACAAAGCACGCTGTCGCGTACCGTCAGATGTCACTGCTTCTTCGCCGTCCACCAGGGCGTGAGGCGTTCCCAGGTGACGTGTTCTACCTTCACTCCCGCCTGCTTGAACGCTCGGCTAAACTATCTGACGATCTTGGTGCTGGTTCACTGACCGCGCTTCCTATCATTGAAACGCAGGCTGGTGACATTTCCGCCTACATCCCAACCAACGTCATTTCAATTACCGACGGTCAGATTTTCATGGAAACAGACCTTTTCTACCAAGGTATTCGTCCGGCAATCTCTGCAGGCCTATCCGTTTCCCGTGTGGGTGGTGACGCCCAAACCAAAGCAGTTAAATCTGTCAGTGGCCACCTAAAGCTTGGTCTTTCACAGTTCCGCGAGCTCGCGAGCTTCGCGCAGTTTGGTAGCGACCTGGACGAAGAAACGAAAAAGCAGATCGACAACGGCCAACGCTTAACCGAACTTCTAAAGCAGCACCAATACGAACCAGCAAGTATCTGGGAACAGGTTGCCAGCATTCACGCGGTCAACAGCGGCGCATTCGTTAATGTCCCCGTTGCAAAGATCAAGGATGCTCAGGCTGCCCTATTAACCCGCCTATGGAGTGATCACAAAAAAGACATGCAAGAGGTCAACAAGGGTGCGAAACCAACCGATGAACTGCTTGCGCTCATCGAAAAGAACGCCAAGTCTGCCGCTAAAGGATTTGAGGGATAAATAACTCATGGCTTCCACTCAAGCACTAAAATCGCGTATCCGCTCGGTCAAATCGACCAAGCAGATTACAAAAGCGATGCAGTTGGTGGCCGCTAGCAAAATGCGTCGTGCGCAGGATGCAACCAAGATCTCAGCTCCGTACACGCTGGCTGCACGCCAAATTTTAACGAATCTATCGGCTCAGATGGAGACCAACGACCACCCTTTATACGCTGTACGACCGGTTAAAAACCGCTTGTTTATCGTTATTGCTGGTGACCGCGGTCTTGCCGGAGCGTATAACAGTAACGTTTTCAAGCGCTACATTCGCGAACGTCAAGCGGATGTCAAAGCGGGTATCGGTAACCATACTATCGCTGTCGGACGCCGCACGGTGCAGTTCGTATCGCGGCTAAAAGACACCGATATCCTTGGCGTGTACGAATACCTGCCTGATAACGCCGAAGGGCGCGAACTTCACGCCATCATCGAAACGGCCCGTGCGCAGTTTGAAGATGGTATCGTTGACGCGGTGGACATCGTCTATACGCAGTTTAACAGCAGCCTAAGCCAGGAAGTTGTCGTGCAGCGGGTTCTGCCAGCTGGATATGAAAAGACAGATACCTCCGGTGGCATACGGCGCGACGTACTCTACGAACCAAACCCGGAAGTCGTGCTCGATAGTATTACGCAGCGGCTTGTTACTGCCCAAATGTTCCAGGCCTTACTCGATGCCCGGGCAAGTGAATATAGCATGCGTATGCTGGCCATGAAAAACGCGACTGACAATGCGACTGACCTTATCTCCGACCTTACCCTCGCGATGAACAAGGCACGTCAAGGCGCGATTACCCAAGAATTAGCAGAAATATCAGGCGGCGTGGAAGCGCTGAACAATTAAAGGAGAAATGATAATGAGTAAAGATGTAAAAGGCCGCATCATCCAAGTCGTGGGTGTGGTGATCGACGTTGAGTTTGACCAAGGCGACAAACTTCCGGCTATCTACGACGCGATGCTCGTAGCTGGAATGAATGATAAAGAAATTACCCTCGAAGTCGCGCAGCACCTTGATGAACACACGGTACGTGCTATTTCCATGAGTAGCACCGATGGGCTAAAACGCGGCGCGGCTGTTACCGCGACTGGCGCTCCGATTAGCGTTCCAGTAGGCGCTGATACCCAAGGACGTATGTTCAACGTCGTGGGCGACCCGATCGATGGCAAGCCTGCTCCAAAAGGCAAACGCGCTTCAATTCACCGCGAACCACCTGCATTAACCGAGCAGGCGAACAAAGCTGAAATCCTTGAAACGGGTATCAAGGTCATTGACCTGATTGCCCCACTTACTAAAGGTGGTAAAGCCGGACTATTCGCTGGTGCTGGCGTTGGTAAAACCGTTCTTATCCAGGAACTTATTAACAACATCGCTAAATTCCACTCCGGTAACTCGGTATTTGCCGGCGTTGGTGAGCGTACCCGTGAAGGTAACGACCTCTACCACGAAATGGAAGAAGCTGGCGTACTTGGCAAGACATCACTTGTCTTTGGCCAGATGAACGAACCACCAGGAGCTCGTCTTCGTGTTGCCCTGTCTGCCCTTGCCATTGCCGAATCTTTCCGTGATGAAGGTAAAGACGTGCTGCTATTCGTTGACAACATTTTCCGATTTACCCAGGCTGGTGCCGAAGTATCCGCCCTTCTTGGCCGTCTTCCATCTGCCGTTGGTTACCAACCTAACCTTCAACAGGAAATGGGTGCTTTACAAGAACGTATTACGAGTACGAAAAAGGGTTCGATTACATCAGTACAGGCTGTCTACGTGCCTGCGGACGACTTTACCGACCCAGCGCCTGCAACGGCCTTTGCCCACCTTGACGCAACGATCGTGATGAACCGTGCGCTAACGGAAATCGGTATCTACCCTGCCGTTGACGTTTTGGACAGTAGTTCAAACAGCCTTGACCCTGAAGTCGTTGGTGAAGAACACTACGCGGTTGCCCGTGAAGTACAGCGCGTGCTTCAGCAATACAAGGAACTGCAGGATATCATCGCGATTCTTGGTATGGAAGAACTATCTGACGACCAAAAGCAGATTGTCGGCCGTGCCCGCCGCTTGCAGCGATTCTTTGCGCAGCCATTCCACGTTGCCGAGCAATTTACCGGATCGAAAGGTGTCTACATTAAGCTAGAAGACACGATTCGTGACGCCAAAGACATTTTGGCAGGTAAATATGATGACAAGGCTGAAAGCTGGTTCTACATGGCCGGTGGTAGCCTTGCTGACAAAAAAGACTAGTTTTAGTCAATTTAAAATACAACCTCCCACTACCGTAGGAGGTTGTATTTTTTTGTAAATTATGCTATAATAAAAATATAGGATGAGCATTGCGATAAGCGCGGTGTTCGCCCTCGATAGATAGTTCGAAAGGAAGGTGATCACCATTTCTGGTGGTAATCACAAGAACATGAACGTGGACCTTCTGAAGCCGGAGGCAAAGTGGAAGCAGCGGTTGCGAGACAGCCGCTTCGCACGCTTTGTCCAGCGCATCGGGAAGAGTGTCCTCGGCATCGGGCTCATGGCTACCCTCGTGGTATTGATGGTTGCGCTTGCGCTCCACGTCAACGCCCAGCCTCTAGTCGATGGCCATCCCACTCCCGCCACCAACATCATGACGCTGTTCGCGATATGGCTCGGTGTCGTGATCCTCATCGGGTCGCTCATCACGGCGGTCTGCTACTTCTCCGACGAGGCGAAGTGGATGACGGTTGTTTGGGTGATCCCGATTGTCGTGGTCATCTCCATTCTGCTGGTGATTACGCCACTGGGTGAGACCTACAGGGCACCATGATCAGCATGACGGCGGGGATGGCGGCGCAGTTATTGCCCTCCCCGCCTGCGGGCGAAATTTCGAACTATCTATCACCCCAACCCCTCGCCATAGGCGAGTTTTTTTGTTACTATAATAGATATGAAACTTGAACTTATTACCCTTCTTGGCGTCAAAGTAGACCGAGACGTCTACGAAGTAATGATCCCGACTGCCGACGGTGAAATTGGCGTATTTCCTGGACACGAACCACTCGTGACGATTGCCGTTCCTGGCGCGATTGTTGTCCGCTATAACAAAACCGATCCTGACAGTAAATTAGACTATTTCGCTATTAGTGGCGGAGCCGTTGAAATTTCCCAAACAGGTATTCGCGTACTTGTTGATGAAGCTGATCATGGTGAGGACATTATCGAAAGCGAAAGCAAGGCAGCGCTTGATCGTGCCCTTGCTATGCGCGACAATGCCAAAGATCAGGTTGAACTTGAAAAAGCTCACCAGCTTGTTGACCGTCACGCGGTTCGTCTAAAAGTTGCCGACCTCCGTCGCCGACATCACCGCTAATCCTAAGTAGGAACTTTATATATGGATGACGTTATTGAACTCGGGCAAAAATCAACGACGCAAATTTTGGATCTGGGCAAATTAAGCGATCATGGTTGGGCTGGAAGCGTATCAGCGAACGATAACCCCGTTGATCAGATGTCGCTGATTGAAACGCTTGATTCGTACTATGTGCCCACTAACCAGCGCGCAAAGACGCGCTGTATCGACGGCCGTCACGACCCTAAATTTGACGAAACGAACCTTGGCGCGCAGGTGTCGGGTGGTGCGCCTGGAGCGGCTCTTGCTTATCGGCTAGGTGTCGATAAAGATGACCTTACCCGAGGCACGTTTTATAACGATGCCGAAGTGATGATTGATTCGTATCTTCGTTTGGGGCTTTCACCCGGCGGACACCGTGATGATAGCAGCGTTGGTGAAGTGGTTGGCTGTGGCGCGATTGACGGCATGGACGCAATCCTTGCAAATATGACTGATCCGGCGCTTGTCGAGGATCACAAACGACTCGTAAAGGCCCTACTTGATAAAGACTTTGACCGGGATAATTATCTGCGTGTTTTAGGCGCAGGGCTTGTGCTTCGCAGCCGTTCGCGCGGTTATTTTGCGGGTCGCGGCGAGATTTTGGATCTGCTTGAAAAGAAAGCACCGAATAGCGTTTCGGTACTAGAAGGCCAACACAAAGAAAGCCTGGTTATCGTTAACTTTGTTCCAGGAACAACGCTTTCATCGAATCGTTTTTCGGACGAGCATAGAGGTGCGCAGGCATTTGGCTATGATTTATGGCGATCCAAGCAACTTGCTAAAAGTCTATTCCCGCTTCCTTCGCAGGAAGTCGAACGCAATCGTTTTGTCATGGCACGCGTTATGATTACGATCGCGACACTTATGACATTGACTGACGGCACGCAGCGGTTACTTATTCGCGCGCCTGCAAACTAAACGTTAATTAACGTGCGGACTTCACCGGTTGTTTTTACGTGCATTAGTTGTTCGCGCAGTTCGCTCGCGCCAGGAAAATCTCGGATGTAGATTTTAAAGAATCGTTTGAGTGGTTCGAATTTGCGTGGTTCTAGTTCGGTTGAGTATTTATCGAATAAATCTAAATGAGTGTTCAAAAGTTG
>DATHGB010000026.1 GCA_035317825.1 Candidatus Saccharimonadales bacterium
TAACTGTTCAGTGGTTAAATTAAGACCCCCAAGTTGAATTCGTTTTTCATCTAAAATAACGCGGCCGTTTAGTGTAGAGCGTAGCGTCTGAGGCTGCTCGCTAATCTCTTTTAGTAGGAAGTGGTCGTACCCCTGTTTTTGAATGGCCTGCATATCAACTTCAATAGTTTCAATCTTTAGGGAAATTGGACGAGTAGCGAGGTCTTTTAGCTGCACGCCTTCCGACGTACAAACAGCCATTTCCCCATCATTCAAATAAACAGCCTGTGACGTATGGCCAACAAGTGCCGAGGCATCGCTTGCAATCAAGGTTTCATCCTCACCCAGGCCAATAATGAGCGGGCTGCCCATTCTGGCAACAACAATTTCATCAGGTTGACGCGTCGATACAACGGCAATTCCGTATGTTCCAACAGCCAATTTCAGTGCTCGACTTACCGCATCACAAAGAGAAGTCTTTTCATCATAAAATGAATTAATAAGGGCCGCCAGGACTTCCGTATCTGTCTGGCTGGCAAACGCATGGTCTTTCAGCTGCGCTTTTAGCTCTTTGTAGTTTTCAATGATTCCGTTATGGACAAGATAGATATCCCCAGCAGTATGCGGATGGGCATTCTTCTCAGATGGTTCGCCGTGCGTTGCCCACCTAGTATGTCCAATACCGACTGAATCATTATTTTTCTTGAGCGAAACAAGCTTTGCAAGCTCACCAACTTTGCCCTTGGCCCGTAAAAGTGTAGGATTATGTGCTTCATCTATGGTTATGATGCCGGCCGAATCATACCCTCGGTACTCTAGTCGGCGAAGTCCGCCAAGTAAAATATCTTGCGCATCTCTTTTTCCAACGTATCCAACAATTCCGCACATAATCCGTCTCCTTGTTAGTTATGACTGTAGTTTTTTAGCAACTTCACCCGTTCGATGACTTACATCTGTACGGGCAACCAAAATACCTTGTGGGGTGTTCACAACGACGACATTATCTAAGCCTATCACTGCGATCGGCTTGGCCTCTTCGTTACGAACAAAAACATTCTCAACATCAATCGGATAGATATTTTCACCTCTAAAATAATTGCCTTGCTCATCGCGTTGTACGGCATCATGAAGATCCTTGAACGAACCTACGTCCATCCAGTCAAAGCTTGCCGATACAACAGCCAAGCTTTTCGCCTTTTCAATAAGGGCAATGTCAATCACTTGGTTATCGAGGGCGAGATACGCCTCGTTATACTCATCCGTCCCAGGTTCGGAAACGGCCGCTAGACTATCAAAACTAGCCCGGAGTTCAGGGGCGCTTCGGTCCAGCTCCTGAAGAAACGTATCGACAGAACCCACAAAATAGCCACAGTTCCATAGATACCTGCCTGAATCGACGTATTTTTGAGCCGTTTCAAAATCTGGTTTTTCTTTGAATGACTCGACATGATAAACGCCACTATCGGCATCAATGACACCGTCCCGTTCGATATAGCCAAACCCTGTCGAAGGCATCGTCGGCTCTATCCCGATCAAGGTAATCTCTTGGTTCTGCTGTGAAATCCTGGCAGCAACCGCAAAAGAATTTGCAAACCCATCAACATCGCGAACGTAGTGATCCGAATGAATAAACGCTACAGGCTCATCGTGGTCATGATGACGCGCGATAACATCAAGCGCGAAGACAATACAATGAGCCGTGCCACGACGGCCCGGCTCGATCAAAAATGCGTTATCTGGAAGTTCAGGAAGCTGCTCTCGTACGTGATCAGAATGGCTAGCTTCGGTTACGACATATATAATATCGCCTAGTCTCGTCGCTCGATCATACGCCGTTTGAAGAAGCGTTCGTTCGCCTGTTAACTTTAAAAGATGTTTTGGATATTCTGGGGTTGAAAGTGGCCACAGGCGCGTACCTGACCCGCCGGCTATAATTACAGTAATCATGAATACATTATACACTGCTCGGCTGTTGTAGTTCTGACATTAATCTATGTCACCATTTTATACAATAGACAATCTTATTAGGGTACAGCTATACTAATCTTATGACAAAACTACTAGTTACGGGCGGTGCAGGGTTTATTGGGTCAAACTTTGTACATTACACCCTCAAGAACCGGCCCGAATACGAAGTAACGGTGGTAGACAAACTAACGTACGCTGGTAATCCAGATAGCCTCAATAGCGTTCTCGACAAGATAGATTTCGTGACTGGTGATATTTGCGATCAAGCACTCATGGATAAATTAGTCGGCGAAACTGACATCGTGGTTCACTTTGCCGCCGAAACCCACAACGACAACTCCCTGCGCGATCCCTGGCCGTTTATCCAAGCCAACTTGATTGGTACAGCGTCAGTGCTTGAAGCTGTCCGTAAACACGGCAAACGCCTTCATCACATCAGTACCGACGAAGTGTACGGTGACCTAGCATTAGACGACCCGAAGAGATTTACTGAATCAACGCCGTACAACGCCAGTAGTCCTTACTCTAGCACCAAGGCCGGCTCTGATCTTATGGTCAAAGCCTGGATTCGTTCTTTTGGCATCAATGCCACGATCTCCAATTGTTCAAACAATTACGGTCCCTACCAGCATATCGAAAAGTTCATTCCACGACAGATCACAAACGTACTTAGTGACATTACCCCAAAATTATATGGAAATGGCCAACAAGTACGCGACTGGATTCATGTCGACGACCACAACTCTGCCGTACATGCCATTCTAGATAAGGGTCGCTCGGGGGAGCTATACCTAATCGGTGCTAACGGCGAAGAAAATAACAAATACATTATCGAGACTATCTTAGAGCTCATGGGTAAAGATAAGACTGCCTACGAAAACGTCGCCGATCGCCCTGGGCATGATCAGAGGTACGCAATTGACAGCACCAAACTTCGCACCGAACTAGGCTGGACACCTCAATACACCAACCTCCGTGAAGGCCTAAAGGCAACTATCGACTGGTACGCCCAAAACGAAGAATGGTGGAAGAACGAAAAGGCTAAAATCGAAGCTGCTTACGCCGAAAAAGGCCAATAAGCCTCATGGCCAGTTGGCAGACAAAATCATCTAAGGTTGTCTATGAAAACCCCTTCATGACCGTTCACGAGGACGAAGTGGTTATGCCAAACGGCAAAGATGGAATCTATGGATACGTAGACTCAAAAAGCCACTCTGTTTACATTGTTCCCGTCGATGACGAAGGTAATACGTATCTCGTTCAACAAGAACGTTATACAGTCAGAGAGAAGACTTGGGAATGCGTAGCTGGCCGTACCGACAACCAGCCTGTCGAGCTCGCAGCTAAACGAGAGCTGCTCGAAGAGACAGGCTTCAAGGCCGATTCTATCTCTACTATAGCCAATGTTAGGGTTGCTGGCGGCATGACAACGTTTAAAAGTACATTCTGCCTAGCTCGCGATTTAACTCACGTTTCTAATGATCTAGACCAAGAAGACGGCATCCTGGGGATAGAAAAAGTACCCTTAAAACAGATACCGGAAATGATTTTAGCCGGTAAAATCACTTGCGCTGGAAGTATTGCCGCATTCTTTACGGCAATCGCCTACCTAGAAAAAGAAAAATCTTAATTCGCCTTCCCTAGCCTAGTTAATAATTTACTGTGGTAAATTATTCGGCGTGTTGCATTCTAAAAGCAGCCGCAATCTCTGGAATCATAACTTTATGATGCGACACTGTTGATTCTGGCAAGTTCTTAAAAGAGAAGAATTGACCCTCAACGACATCTTCGTCTTTGGCATCTGTTTCAAAATAAAATACCTGATCAAGCTCTCGACCACGTGCCACATCCCAAAACTTCATGCCTATATACCGTGGCTTATCGATCATATGTACAGTCCCGTGTAGTTCGTTTTGCAGTACACGCTCCACACCGCTTGAAAAATCTGTACCCTCGTTGTCTGAAGCACGGATTATCGTTCCGGGCATGTGCCATTGGCTAGGCCAATACGGATCATCATTCGGACGCTGGGTTAAAAGAACTTCGACATCACCATTTTGATTTTGGCGTACTGGGACTAGTTCCATCGTTGGCATTGTCACCTTGGCGGCAACTGCGATAAACAGAGCTTGAGGTAAAAAACCTTTCGGAACACGATTGAGTACATCGACTGCTTGCTTAATCTCGTCATCAGATAGTGTTTTAGACATATTTTAATGGTATCACGCCTTGATCTGTCGGTGTTATACTATAGATATGTCCGAATTATCTACTCTTGAATTTAGTAAAGAACTCAAAAAATACGAAACCTCTATCCCCGGCCTAATAATCTTTGACCTTACGATATTTGGTGATAACCGCGGTTGGTTTAAAGAAAATTGGCAACGAGAGAAGCTGGTAAAACTAGGACTTCCTGATTTTGGTCCTGTACAGAATAATTTCTCTTTCAACGGTAAACGCGGAACAATGCGCGGTATTCATGCCGAACCTTGGGACAAGTTCATTTCTGTCGGTAGCGGTAGCTTTTTTGGCGCGTGGGTAGATATTCGCGAAGGCAGCCCCACATACGGCACGGTATTTACGACTGAAATTGATGCTAGTAAGGCTATTTTTGTGCCCGCAGGTGTTGCGAACTCTTATCTTACCCTCGAAGACAATACAGTCTATTCATATCTTGTTAATGACCACTGGTATCCAGACGTGTCATATAGTTTCGTTAATGCGATGGACGAGAGTCTTGGTATTGACTGGCCTATTCCACCAGCTGAGTGGGAAATATCCGAAAAAGACAAAAGCCATCCAATGCTTGAGGGCGCATCTCCAGTTCCAGCTAAAAAAGTGCTCGTTACAGGAGCAAACGGCCAGCTAGGATTAGCCCTTCGAGAAGAGTTCCCTAATGCCGAATTTACTGATCGAAATGAACTTGATATTACTTCTTCTGATCTACGCGCCGCACGACCTTGGCGTCAATACGATCTGATTATTAATGCAGCGGCCTATACGGCAGTCGATACGGCAGAAACACCCGAAGGCCGACAAATGGCATGGAAGATCAATGCCGAAGCAACAGCCAACCTGACGCGCGTTGCCAACGAATACAACATCACGCTGGTTCATGTGTCGTCAGACTATGTCTTTGACGGCACCAAGGAATCTTACAGCGAAGAAGACGGCCTTTGCCCACTTGGCGTGTATGCCCAAACAAAAGCAGCTGGTGACGTCGCAATCAGCACCGCACGAAAACACTACCTTATACGTACAAGTTGGGTAATCGGCGAAGGCAATAACTTTGTCCGCACTATGAAAAGTTTGGCGGATCGCGGAATCAAACCAAGTGTCGTTGATGATCAAGTAGGCCGTCTAACATTTACGGAAGATTTAGTAAAAGGCATCAAGCATCTACTGAACACGGACGCGCCATACGGCACTTACAACCTTTCGAATGAAGGTAACCCCGCCAGCTGGGCAGATATTGCCAAAAAAGTATACGAACTAGCTGGAAAAAGCGCAGATGATGTCACCCCTACCTCAACAGCCAAGTATTACGAGGGCAAAGAAAATATTTCCCCCCGTCCTGCAAATAGCATGTTAAAATTAGATAAGATCAAAGCAGCAGGTTTCACGCCGCCTGCGTGGGAAGAAGCGCTTGTCAACTACATTCAGAAGGAGAAATAGACGATGAAGGGTATTATTTTAGCCGGTGGATCAGGCTCACGTTTGTGGCCAATTACTAAAGGTATTAGCAAGCAGCTGATGCCAATCTACGACAAGCCGATGATTTATTATCCGCTTACGACGCTTATGCTTGCAGGGATTAAGGATATCTTGATCATTACAACGCCCGAGGATCAGCCGCAGTTCCAGCGCCTCTTAGGCGATGGTTCGCAGTGGGGCATTAGTTTGCAATATGCAGTTCAGCCATCTCCAGATGGCCTTGCACAAGCCTTTATCATTGGAGAGGAATTTATCGGTAATGACAAAGTTGCGCTTGTTCTAGGTGACAATATCTTTCATGGTAGTGACCTCGGAAAATCTCTCAAAAAATGTGTCGATCCTGACGGAGGTACGGTTTTCGCCTACCGCGTATCTGATCCTGAACGTTATGGCGTGGTTGAATTTGACGAAAACCATACAGCTGTTTCTATCGAGGAAAAGCCGGCTCAGCCAAAATCAGACTTCGCTGTCGTGGGGCTTTATTTCTATGATAACGACGTCGTTGAAATTGCTAAAAACGTCCAGCCAAGCGACCGCGGAGAACTAGAAATAACTTCCGTAAATGAAGAATATCTTCGTCGCGGCAAACTGAATGTTAGTACGCTTGATCGCGGTGACGTATGGCTTGATACGGGAACAATTGATTCAATGACTGACGCAGCAGACTATATCCGTGCTATCCAGCGTCGTACCGGACAGATTATTGGCAGCCCTGAAGAAGTCGCCTATAACGAAGGTCTCATCGATGGTCAACAGCTCGTCGAGCTAGCTGACCCACTACGAAAAAGTGGATACGGGGAATACTTGCTTAGCCTTCAGAAATAATAGGTTTTGTTTTATCGTTTGGCATCATTATCCAAAAGGTGCGGCTATATTCGACGACACGTTCAACTTTATAATTGCTTCGGATGTATGCATTAATTCTTCCAAGTGGCACGGAAAGGGACTCTGCCTGGACTGGATCGTAAAGGATAACTTCGGGACGGGTTCGTTTAAGATCTTCGATGGTTTGGTCTTGCTCTTTCTCGGTTGTCTGTGGTTCAAATGTCATAAAACGTGCCGCATGCTTAGGTGCTAAACTATAGTAATATGGCTGGATCGGATATGAGAATATGGTCGTCGGATGAAGTGACTTGACCGTTTCGCTGACTGCCGTTACTTCGGCATACACTTCTGGAGTCACATTTAATCCACTTACTTGAGTATTGGTTAAACCTCGGGTTGACATGGTATTAATCGTACTTGCAAAAGACGGGTACAACATATAGGCAAGGATAGAGAAGCAAGAAGTAATGACGACAAGCACGATAGCATTTGCATCTTTGATCACCTCGTCTCTCTGTTTAAACGGCTTTTTGAAATAGAATGCCAGATAAATAATCACTGCACTCACTATAAGAATCATGCCGCTGCCGTTAATGGCCGCGTAGAAAGATACGAACAAGGCGATCCCGTACGGCACAAAGCGCAAAGAATGGGCTCTAGTGAACCAAGCGGCTTTAACATTAGTAATGGCATACAGCGTCAAGAATAATACTTCCGGAAGAATGAATAGAAGGTGTCCTATGTCTGATCTGCCAAGCAGCGTAACGAGTCTCATGATGCCAAATACGAGCAAGATACCCTCTACTATTCCTAGTTTCTTACTACTGTAGAATATGTAGAAAATAATGAAATACAATATAAAAACCATGTAGAATATGAGGTTCGTATGGCCAAATGGAGGGTATACTAGATCCATTCCTTGAGGCTGCAGAACAAATGCATAGTACAGCGTGTAGTATAGAAACGTCGGAAGATCAGATTGGATAAGGACATAGAGGAGCAGCGGTAATGCACCGAGCAAAGTACCCAGCACAAGCATACCAATACGCCTCATTGCCGTAGTAAGGCCATGTGTTTTAGCCTGAATAATTTCCATTAGACCGATCGCAACGATAGCCATAAGTGCAGCTTCTTGGCCAAATGTAAACGCCAAGCCAACAAATACACCCGACCCTACCAACCACAGAGATCGCGCTTTTACTACCCTATACGCATGTATATAAAGTACAACGGCAACGAGTGCTAATACTGTTCGTAGTTGCGCATATGGCGGCAACATCACTATGAGCAAAATAGACAGAGCACCTATCAACACGTGCTTGAAGCGAAGGAATACCGCCGCCGCTAGAGCGAAGAAAAATGTGTATAATACATGTGACTCAAACTTAAGCGCAAAACGTACGCTACTTTGCTGGTCTCCGAATATATCTATAAAGAAAGATTGAAGAAAATACGATCCGGGTGTCCTAAAGTGAATGAAATCCTTATATATCGCCTCTCCGCTTGCAAGATTATGCGCAAAGCTAAAGAAGGTTGATCCATCTCCAAAGTCGATTCCCTGCCTAAAGCTGAAGTACGCTATAGATAAACCTACAAATGAACCACCTACGATAATAAAAAGCCATGCAACAACATCACGGCGGCGTGCTTCGGGAAAGTTTTGATGAAAGATATTTATTAACTTCTGCACTAACTAATACCCCTGTTCCTTAACAGTATACAATAGTAGAGAAGCCAAAAATCTGATAAAATAAATGAAATGAGCAAAAAGAGGATAAGGGTTTGCATTGTCATACCTTCTTACAACGAAGAGGCTGTCATAGCAGACGTCATCGATGGCGTGACAGAAGTCTTCAAGAAGTCTGCTTACGATTTCGGTATCGTTTGCATTGATGATGGCAGCCGGGATCGTACTGCCTCTCTAGCTAAAGAGCACGGGGCTACCGTAATACGACATATCCTTAACACGGGTGCAGGTGGAGCAACCGCGACAGGACTTAGCTACGCCGAACAAAATGCATATGATGTCGCCATAACAATGGATGCAGACGGACAGCATGCACCAGAGGACGTTCTCGCAGGCGTAAAGATTATGATACATGATAATGCCGACTTACTTATTGGTAGCAGGCTTATCAACACCGAGGGTATGTCGAAGGTTAAAATAATAGGCAATAAAGGCTTGAGCTTCATAACCTATGTTCTTTTTGGTATTAGCTCAACCGATTCCCAATCAGGTCTGCGAATTTTTTCAAGAAACGCCCTGGAGCGTCTAAGATGGAAAACAAGCGGCTATGAGTTTTGCTCGGAAATGCTATGGCGCGCAAAACAGATCGGACTTACTATAAGTGAATATCCAATTGAGGCAATCTATACCGAATATTCTAAAGCTAAAGGACAGAACAACTGGAATGCGGTTAATATCGTCAAGAGCCTACTTAAACGTCGTATTGCGGAGCTTTTTGGATGAGTCGTTACTTTTTGCTCTTGCTGCTTAACCTGCCCTTTATCATTGCGGCAGTTCTCAGTGCTGTTACCCACTATAAACTCGGAAGATCAAGCCGACGACGCCTTACAGTACAGGTCATCATTTGGGTCACGGTCTTGATTGCGTTAGCAAGCGCCGAACCAATCTATACCTGGTTATTTAGTAACGAACTAACCACAACGGAGCCGCTAAGTTTGTTTGATGTTGTTCAAATAACGGCTATCGTAGTTACTTTCTATATAGCCAATCGTACCCGACTAAAGACACAATTTCTCGAGCGCCGCCTTCAGGACTTACATCAGGAGCTATCTATTCGTCTTTCAAAGGATTAGTCTAGATAGTCTTGAACACTAATCTGTTCAAAATTGCATAGTTCCATGCCACCACACCAACCATAACAATAATCTTGGCTATCCAATATGCTAGATTTAAATGGTTAATAAGAAAATATATTACTAAATTAGCTAAGATTAAGTTTACAAGTGCTAGCGTTACATAGCCTGCAAACTGGGTTTTTTTATCGTGATGATAAGCTTTTGTCTTGTTCTTAAAGGTAAATAACCTACTTCCAAAAAAACTAGTAGACAGTCCGACACAAAAACTAATCGTCTGCGCTATTAAAAGATTCTTCTCGGACAGCATGCTGATGAGTATAAGAAAACTGGAGTACTCCGCCGCAAAAGCTAGCATACCCACCAAACCATACCTCACTATCTGCGAAGTCTTTTTTATTTTGTACATAACCTTAATTATACATGCTAAAATTAAGTAAGCATGAAGATATTCACAAGAGTATCTATTAATAAGGAGTAAATTATGAGTAAAACAAAGACAAAGAGTCTTGATTATTTCAGCAATGCAGACAATATAGTAATACCTTCACCTCTAAAGACTTTTCTAAGCCGACTTATGTTCCCCGTACTAAGCCTTCTGTCTCGTGAACAAAGTCTTAAACTTGGACTAACGCCTATCGATGATGAGCGTGTGATTATGGGCTTAAAACATACAAAAGGGCGTCTGCTCGACATTGGCTGTGGCGCAAATAATTTTGTTCATAGCTACGGTAATGGCGTAGGTGTAGATGTGGCCGACTGGAAAGGCTGTGACGTTGTTATTGATGACGCAGCCAAAACACCTTTCAAAAAGGGTGAATTTGATACAGTTAGCTATCTTGCATGTTTAAATCACATTCCGAACAGAAACGATTCCGTTAAAGAGGCTGCTCGCATACTTAAAAAAGATGGTCGTATTGTCATCACTATGATCACACCTAAAATGGGTGCTTTTATTCATTGGTGGCGATTTCGAAACGATCCAGATCATCAAGAACGACATATTGATCATGCGCACGAATTAATGGGCATGTCACCTCAACACATAAAAGACATTCTTGCAGAAGCAGGCTTTACGAAAGTTCGACGAAAGCGATTCGTTTATGGCATGAACAATATTTACATCGCCGAACGATCAGACTAACATCTATATCTGAGCCATAAGCTGCAACCGTAGCGCAATTACTTCTCTTGTCATCAGTAGACTGTAATATAGTATCTAAAAACAATAGTTATCACGCTAGCTGCCAGGAGTGTTATAGACATAATTTTCGTAAATCTCACGAAATATTTCTCTTTTGTTGTAAATATATTTGTAAAAAATACAGGGAGTAGTAAGAACAAACACGGGAAAAGATATCTTCCCTGTATACCAATGATGATTGGAAATGCCACAGGGCTAAATAATATATACAGAGCGGCACAGACACCAATAAAATAGAGTACAGCTATTCCAGCAAAGACAGCCTTATTAACTTTTGAGACAGTCCGGGTATTATTTTTACCCTCGTAGTTTATAAACCAATAGACGAATAGGCTTGCATATCCAGCATTAATAAACAAAGCAGAAAGAGGAGTATCAAGCCACCCAAAATTTCCCATTAGTGACTGGGAAATTCCATCACCTGGCGTGAAGAAGAAAGTATTAAAGAAGGTCATAATGAACATCCAAGGATTCTGGA
The DNA here is from genome assembly GCA_035317825.1 of Candidatus Saccharimonadales bacterium. Taxonomy (NCBI): domain Bacteria; phylum Candidatus Saccharimonadota; class Candidatus Saccharimonadia; order Saccharimonadales (SeqCode); species Saccharimonadales bacterium (SeqCode). Next base: position 10,989 of record DATHGB010000026.1, read on the forward strand.
AAATGTATTTAATCTGCTCAAATGTATTTTGACCGTTAGTTAGTTGAGTAATATTCGAACTGATATCAGGTAAAAACAACGACCATATACCAAATGAAGCTACCGGTATCAGGATAAGACCTATCTTCAATAGCCAGCTTTTCTTACTACTTTTAGATAAGCTCGCTCCCGGAAGTGCCAGTATAAGCCCAAGTAGAAATACCATTACCTGCTTACTTAGCACCATCGCCACTCCCGCTCCTATTAGTAGAAGTAGTTCTTTCCTAGTCATGGCGGTTTTTCTATAAAGACAGGCGAGTACCGTGGAGGTAAATAAAATGCCTGATCCAATAGCAATAACGTCTACACCAAGTGACACCGACTGAGAAAGAAACATTGGTAATAGTGCAATTCCGACGACCGCCCATTTTTTAAACGGAAACAGCTTAATTGACACGAATACCAGGCCAGTCCACGTTATAAGCATGAGTAGCTTTGCAAGATAGATCATAATAATCGGCGGGGCATTCAATACTCGTCCCAACCCAACGGCAAGTGCCTGTGGAACATATCCTACGGGAGAATATGAAGCTGTTACCGATGTATCCATAAAAACCTTCCTAGTTTCATCAAGAGGTACATAGACAAGTGCGGCTTTTGTATTTCCAAGTTTATATTTCAAAGTAGGGCGTGTTTGTATTGCGCCTCCACCCTCAATCGCTTCTTGTACTTTTTGGAAGCTCACCGGTATATCACTTCCTGTGATACCATCCTTTTGCGAAGGAATGAACTCAAAATTAGAAATTTGATATGCTCGCAAAAAATGCGCCGCTTCATCAGGTGTTTGTAGCGGCGGAATAGCTAAAATGAAAATTCCACCGAAAAGTAGTGTTACCCAAACGAAGAAACCTTGAGGGGTTTTACACATAGCAATAAGTTTGATGAGTTTTTTTCGCATTATCTAAGTAGAATCGGTAATGTCTGGTAGAGTCTATGGTATAAAGCAAATGTTGCGCCCAGTAAAATGATGACCGATAGGCAGACTATGATTATTTTAACATTTTTTTGGTTTTTGAAATAATTTCCAACACACGCAAGGAGTATCACGGGAAGCAATGGAATGAAATAGCGTGCCTGTAGCCCGATAATGCTTGACTGATAAAGGGTCGAGCTGTAGATATACAATGCTGTTGAAATTATCAAAATAGTAATACTGCTCGCAACTAGAAGCGCTAATTTCCAAATAATAGGGCCGCGACTTTTCATTGACCTCATCACATCTTCGCGTGAATTTTTTACTCCTACCGAAAGTACCACTGCCGTCATAGCCAAGTAGCTAAAAAAAGCTGGCAGAGGTACGCTATTCCACACCGCATTACCAAAAAGCGCATCAAGCGGAGCTTGTTCGTTCGTAAAGAATGTATAGTATAGCGTCTTTATGTAGAGTATTGGTTCATGAAGTATGAAACTCTTTTGCATAGGAAAATTTGACTGGAGATTTGAATTTGTATCTACATAACTAACCATTGTTGTCCAGATTAAGTTTGGGATAATTGCGATAAGCGTTGCGGCAAGAGCAGTAATAACTACTCTCTTGCTAATAGGCGTCTTTTTAATAAAAGGGATTACGAGTATGAGCAATGTGAGTGGTGCGTATGCCAGTTTTACAAATGTTAATAACATCCCTAGAAATGCCAAAATAACGTAGTTTCGCGTGGTCGGTTGCTTACTGCTGTATACGATATTGGTAATATACATTAGAAATAGTACCGCAACGCCAAGGAGCGGCCCGTCAGCGCCCACAGACGCCGCTTGTATGACAGTAACAGGTAGTAGACCAATGACAAATATAATCCACTTCCCTGCTTTGATGTGTCTAATAGCCAAGAAGAAAGCTAATCCAACCGCCAATAACCCGACGAGACGAGCAATAATAAGAATAACTAAGAACGGCGAATGTAGCATAGTTCCAACTTTAAATATGGGAATATATAGCGCATATGTAACTGGTGAATATAGCGCAGCTCCACTAAAATTAATAGATGTCTTGCTTCCATCATCCTTATATTTCAGAATATTCGGGTGGGCATCATATAGGCCGTTGGCTTTTTTCGTCTTATCAGCAGCACTCGCACCAGCATCTCGTACACCAGCATCCTTATAGAGATTAACCAGCCCCGAGGCAACCTCACCACCATACGCCTTATTACCCGCAGGGCTTAACACTGGTTCGGAGAAAAGATTGCCCTTCGAGAGTTGGTAAATGCGATAGGTATGGTCTGGCTCATCAGTGTTCCAGCCTGGCGGAATAAGAAATACTGTTATGATTCCAAAAACCAAAAAGATTATAAGAAATAGTGTTTCAAGCTTTCCCGTCTTTATCATACTAGCAATACGAAAGACGGATATCTTTTTAAAAATATCTTTCATTCTCATCATTGTATCAGGAAGTGCTATATAACGAACAGTCTACTCAGATCCGCGCTAGAGAGAGGAACCTGTTGGAAACATATCCAGTACATAATTACTCGCTCTGATTGTATTCTGCGTTGTTCCACCTAGATTTAGATACATTTGATATCCACTAATTGGCAACTTTTGTGAATTTTTAAGCTGGTATATCGTTCCGTTTGGAGCGAGGAAGAATCCTGGTGTGTCTTTCCACTCCAAAATACTACAGTTTATATCGCTCAAGACTGTATATTGAGCGCCCGGAAGGCTAATATCGTAGGCTTTACCTCCTACTGCAAGACCCTGTTTTACCCCACATTTCACCGTTGGCCTTAATACGTCAGCTTCAGTTGCATATTTGCTCATTACGCCATCAGAAACGATATTAAGTGTAGTTGATCCGAGTTCTGTCGAAGGATTGAATGAGTTCATAGGAATCTTTTTATTCAAACCATTAACCATATAGACTGTTGCATCATTTTGTGTCTTCACTAGTCCACCTGGACTTAAAACCGTCGCACCTTCAGTTACTGAGTTAATATAATAGTCCGAAAGATTTAGAATTGTTGGGTTTGCATTTATAGCAAGTAAGTCCATCCAACCCTGGATAGTCCTCTTCTCGCCTGTGCTGAGTAGGTATACTGTACCTGAATTTTTTGATTTCACAAAGTATGCTGGACTTAGCGTTCCGACATCGGGAATTTGACTCAGTAGTCCATCAGACATCAAGACAAATGTCTTCTGCCAGTCATCTACGTCAGTCAAGCGCATCTTTCCTGCATCAGTTAGAATGTACGACATGCCACTTTGTGATCTAATGAAGCCAGATACATCAGTACCTCCTGTGAGCAGGTTCACACCCGCCCCGTCAATACTCGGAGGGTTAAGATTATTCAAATATGTCGTCGTCTGAATGCCCGTATCAACTTTACGAAGCACACCACTTGAATATCCATACAAACCACCTGACGTCCTGTTTCGTATGTAAGTATCATCTCTTACGATAGGTACACCAAGAGCAGTATTACTTAGAGCTGTCTCATTGAGAACATTCGCCGTGGAGGCATTTACACCGTACGGATTCAACGCCAATTGGTCGTATATCTCTCTTTTTTTGCCATCCATATAGAAAGACTTTCCGGATGTAGTATTTAGAACGTTCGTCATAGGCGGACCTACAGACAAAGAGTTGACTTGGCTTTCTGTGAGAAGTGCTGACTGTCCACATGACGAGCCGTACGCTTCAACAAGTGCACACGATCCAAATGAAAGTCTTATACCCGCATCATAAAAATATACTGTTCCATCCGGTGAACGTATTATCCTCCCGAGAGTCTGGCCTGTTGTTTTTGAATCAAGATATGATTGCGAGACATATCCTACGCCGCCCAGGGGATAAAGAGCATTAAATATATTCATGTCAGGAATAGGGTATTTCATGTCATCTGATATCAAATAGAGAGAGCCGTTGTCTACGGTGCGTAAGAAATTACCATTCATTATTGTCGAACCAAACCAATCAGTAAAATAAAGGTAAAAGTTTCGATTACCATGTGCGCTACAGCTATCTCCGCCCCCATATTGTGCATTAAGAGCCGCTTGATTTGGACGATATGGAGTATAGCTGTAAAGAGCGACTGTTGACCTATTTTCGATGTTGACATTACTTCGTCCACACGAAGCTGCAGGACTGTAGGCGATCGAATTGACCCCTGTCGTAAAAGGAACAAACCATCCTGCAGGTTTATCTATATAACCGCGAAAATGCCGAGCAGCTTGATAAATTTGTGCGGAAAAACTTCCATAGCTAGGATCACAGGCAGGCGCTCCAGGCGCAGTATTGTCAGGGCAACCGAAACCCATCGCTTCTCTAAATTGCTTTGGAGTCGGCCACTCATCGGTAACCATACCGTTCTCTTTTTGAAGTGTTACAATAATTGTCTGTGGATTAATATTGAACTGCTTTGAGTAGTTATAGATGATCTGAGCTGCGCTTATACCGCCTGCTGGCACCGAGGTGCCATAGTTACTTTGTCCGTTCGCCGGATTTTCATAATAATCCCGTAAACATGTTACAGGCGTAGAATACCCGTGAGATGCTAGCCACTGGGCTCGAGTTCCGCCACCAAGCTCGGATGTTTTACCGCCCCACGTATCACAGGCAGGAACTTTGCTATTGAGAAAATTTTGTATTGTCCCGACAGACATAGCGTCACTATTTGTAAAAATCCCATCATCAATAATGCGGCCTGCGTTAAAGTTTCGGGCATCCGATGCTAGAACATCTGATTGAAAAACAAGAATATTTGGAGCTACAAAGGCCACGGCTGCCAGTAAGATAAGAGTAATTCTCTTCATATTACTGAACCTTCACGGTCTGACTTATGGTCGCCAAAGGAGCTGAACCTGCGTAAGTTATCTCGGCAGTCCAGTCGCCTTTAGAAAGACTGGCGGTAGATATGTCAAATCCTTTACATACGCTGTAGGAACCCATATTCTGCACGCCTACCTCCTGAGTGATCGTTGATGAGCCAGTCTTCTTGAAATTTAGAGTACATTTTCCAGTATCATCAATGGCCGATATGGTCGTGCGAAGCTCAAGTACCCCTCCTTGCTGATTAGAAGAAGTTATTGCCAGCTGTGTAGGGTTTGAAGTGTCTGGTGGATTATATACTGAAGGAGTGTTTTCGGACTGCTTCTTAGCCTCAGCACCAGCCTTTTGCTCTTCGGAGCTAGGCTTATCGTAGTTAACATCGTTGACTTTTTCAGATGCCTGATCTTGGATTTTCTTTGAATCACCCTCCAAAGAAAAAGGATAAAGTTTCGTAAAGTACGCAATAAAAAGATATAAAATAATTACACCTGCAAGAATGATTGCCCATAGGAAGTATTTATTTATTTTTTTGTTATTTTTATTTATTTTCATATCTTTGAATCCATAATACAATGCTAATGCTTATTATATAACAATGTATTATAGATTCCTATTGTTTTCGCTTCATTTCAAGTGAGTGTTTGTAAAACATTGCAGTGTCAGCAAGTTCAACTTTTGTCGCTAGCCTGACGCCACGCCACTTCTCGATATAGTACAAAGGATTTACCAGTAGCCAGAATACTTTCCTCTTAAAGGAGTATTCGTTATCTCTCATCGTTCTAATCGCATCTTTCGCCACGCCCAGGACAGTCATCTTTACAATTCCTTTTATAGATGGTCTTTGTACGTCAGTCCCAATCTTCCTTAACCCGATAATTTCATCAAACATTCTGTGTTTATATTCTTTTAGCGTAAGGTCATTTGAATGCACAACACTAGCCCTTGGAGCGTATACCTTATATAGTCCCGCATCGATAATATCTTTGCCAAATAACTGATCTTCTGAATAAGGAACATCCCTGTAGGGCAATGATCCGGTTAAATAGCTCCGTCGAGCCGCAGAGTTAACATCCGAATAAAAAGTTACGGAATCATTATAAATCGGGTTTTTCATAAAACCGTCTTTGTAAAAAATCGTTGTGCCAAAATCAGGCCCCAAATTACGAAAAGCCCCTCGAATCTCATATTTCTGCAAAGGAACGCATTTATGTCGAGGGATCTGCTTACCTGTCACGCCAATAATATCAGGACTAATCTTGAATGGTGCAACCATTTCGTGTAGCCAATAGTCATGAGATGGAATAGCGTCATGGCTCAGATAGACCACAATTTCTCCGTTGGCTTCACGGGCAGCCTCGTTTCGAGTTTTCCCATGTCCGAATTGGGCCTTTGTGATCGTTTTAGTTCGTAAATTTTTATGTTTTTTCTTATACTTTTCAATGATTTCAGGCGTTTTATCGGTCGAAGATGTGTCAAATATTAACACCTCAAACTCAAAATCTACCTTCTGTCGAAATACACTTCGTAAAATGTCATTTAAATAGGGCTCGGCTTGCCAGGTTGGAATAAAAATTGTTGCCTTTATATTATTCATTAGCTGTGCCTCTATCGATCTCTTGTTTTATATAATTATATGTTGCTGCGACCCCTTCATGCAAAGACGTAACTGGTGTCTCAGAAAATTCACTTACGAATCGCGAGGTGTCTAAAATAACCTTAGGCAGAAATGTAGAGGGGGTCTCACTATGTTTTATGAGTGCTTTCTTATGAAGTACTTGCTCGATAGCATCAACTATATCATTAACGCTTTTACCCTCACCCGAACCAAGGTTATAGGTATGATTCATCAAGGGTTTTTCAAAAACATCCGTAATCATATCAGTTAAATCTTTCACATAAATATAGTCCCGAACCATTGAACCATCACCCATTACGTTAATTGGCAATTCTCGGTATATATTCTCTAGAAAGATTGGGATGACACCCTGCTTTCGATGAAAAGGCTGACGCTCCCCATATGGGTTTGAGATTCTAAAAGTTACAGAGTCGAGTTTATGTTTAACACGGAAATATCGCAGATAATGCTCTATGGTCAGTTTACCAATTGCATATGGAGAGACAGGGAAGGGCGTGTCTTCCTCTTTATGAGGTTCATCTCCGTTAGAATTTCCATAAATCGCTCCACCTGTTGACGCAAAAATTACCCTTTTGACGCCCAACTCTACGCACATACGAAATAGCTCCACGCTCATTCGTATGTTTGTATCTATGTCGATGATTGGATCGTTTTCCGCACTTGCAGGTGTGGTTGTTGAAATAAAGTGAAACACATAATCAATGTCCTTTAACGCATTCTTGAGGTCATCTGTATTAAGATAGTTACCGGGGAACATTTCAATATTATCATATTGGTTGAATATAACATTTCCCGAACTAAACCTATCAAAAGCTCGTACGTTGTAGCCTTTTTTTGCGAGACTGTCGACTAGATGGCTACCAATAAAACCATTCGCACCCAAAACAAGTGTATTAGTAGTCATGTTAGCTTAGCTCCCTCTCTAGTATCGACAGAAACTTCTTGCCTGCAATATCCCAACCGTCACGAGGGACGCTTTCGGCAGCTTTTTTCGCATATTCAGGAAGATCTTTTCTATTAACCGTTTCGATCAGTGCTTGCGCCAATGCCTCTGGTGATGTATCCGTATATTTTATATACGGATTATTGCTTACAAGACGATTATTCGGACCGTCGTTCACGATTGGTATTGTACCGGTTGCAAGAAGTTCAAGAGGAAGAAGCGACATATTCGTAAGAGACAACACAAGAGCCGCAGCAGATTGATTATAGACATCTGACAACTGGTCTATTCTTAGAGTCTTAAGATTGGTATATGGGAATGGAATATCCCACTCTGACACATCCCACCCCGCTAACACAATTTCATATTCAGGCATCTTCTCATGAAAGATCTCAAGCGTCATAATTCCTAAATCAAAGCCACGTCGTTCAGTAACTGGTCTAGCATAGAAAAATATCTGTTTACGATCTCCGTCATTAGTGAATCTATAGTTTATTGGATCAGCACCAAAATCATAATGATCACATTTCATACCGTATTCCCGAGTCAACTTATCATCTAACCATGCACCCGCAGTAATACCGTGAAATCCAAATTTATATGTATTCTCAGCCAAGACATAGTCCGTACCCATGGGATAAAAAAGTGGTTCAAAATCTTGCACAAAGTAAAACTTTTGACTGTCATTCTTGTCATTAAATACCGCATACGCCGTCTCCCATCCCGTCGCAAATACTGCATCTGATTTTACCATTGCACCATTATATCTCTTGAATGTAAGGTTTTTAGCTTTACAATACGCTTTCACATTATCGCGTGCTTGAGCGATCGTCATATCATCATAATTGCTATATATGTAAATATTATTTTTATGGCCACTTCTGTCTAATATTTCGATAAATCTGAATATGTTCTGATGTCCACCGCCACTACTGGGAGGTGACATGACCCAGTTAATAACAAAGGGAGCATCGTGTTTCGTAGATGGTTTCACATAGGGACGGCTGGACCAATCTGCATCCATTACATTTTGTCGATCTACTAAAGATACAAATTTTTTCTTTACTGCACTATTAGACGTAAGTTGGATCTGTTTTTTCTGTAATTTTTGAAGTGATTTAACACCCAGAGATAAGACTCCTTCATTTTTAACAACAGAGAAACCTTTTCGAGTGTATTTCTTGGCTTTATTTAAAAACGACATACAACTAGTTTTCTACTCCGACAGAATACGCATCGTCCGGGTGAATTAAGACATTCGGCATATCCCAACCCTCAACATCAAATTCATAGATATCGTCGTTTACAATATAGAAATCCCCTGTCTTTTTATTCTTTAACGATGCCGACAGGAGGTATTTTCCATCGTTAAATATCCCTGGAATTGTCCAACTAATCGTTATTAAGTCGCCTTTGCTGAAGTCCTTTTTCGTTTTTTCATCAAGGACGAATTCAAGCGCCGAAAGTATAGTTCCTCCAGGATTATTCAGCTTTATTAACAATTCAATATTTTTTGCATCACTATTATTTATCCTCACTCGACATACAACTTTTATATCTTCGTGAGGTCTGTAGAATACTTTAGATTCGTTATCGTCGCCAATCGTTACAAGCTCTTCAATTTGACAAGCTACATCAGAATTTTTAGAAATCTTGGATTTCTTCTTGTTATTGGATTTTAAAGAATTTTGTGTACTTTGAAGATTTAAATCTCTATAGACATCAGAGGCAGAGCTTGTATTTCCATCATAAATGATCCTACCATCGCTTAGCACAATAGCACGAGTACAAAAACGCTGAACAGCACTCATATCATGGGTAACCAGTATCACCGTCTTGCCTTTTGACTTAAGCTCATTAAAATATGAATAGCATTTTCTCTGGAAAGCTTCGTCGCCCACCGCAAGAACCTCATCAAGGACTAGTATGTCCGTATCTGCACGTATGGCGATTGAAAAAGCAAGTCTTACCTGCATCCCTGATGAATAGTTTTTTAGTTTTTGATCCATGAAACGTTCAAGTTCTGCAAAGGATACAATATCTTCATAGATATTCTCTATCTCAGTCCTCGAAAATCCAAGAAGGGCACCATTGAGGAACACGTTATCACGTCCAGATAGTTCAGGGTTAAAACCTACACCAAGTTCAATAAAGGGGGTTAGCTTGCCATTAATATCGATAGAGCCTTCGTCAGGAGAATAAATTCCCGATATTGTCTTTAAGAGTGTGCTCTTCCCACTTCCGTTACGCCCAAGAATACCCAAAAACTCACCTTTATGAATATCAAAAGATAAGTCACTTAAGACATGTTGCCTCTCGTAACCTCTTTTCTTAAAGTTAATTACCAAACCCTTAAGAGTATTCTGTCTTTCATGAGGTAAGTTAAAGCTCTTGCTAACATTTGAAATTTTAATTGCAACATTATCCATTAGATATTCTCCGCGAATGTACGAGATTGTTTCTTAAAGTAGAAAACCCCTCCAATAAATATAAGTATTGTTAGAATAAATGGCGTTAATATCATCCATGTATTTCCAATAAGAGTATGTGCGGTGAGAGTTTGATGAGTTACAAGATTATATCGTGCATCTTGGATTGCTTGTGCCATGGGATTTAGTAGCAGTAATTTCTGAACAAGTGTATTCGTAACCAAAGCTAAAGGATAAATTATAGGCGTTGCATAAAATCCCGCCTGAAGGATTACTTCCCATATATAGCTAATGTCTCGAAACTTAACATACGCAGCCGCTAGAAATAGAGATACCCCAAGTGAGAATATATAAATCTCAATTATATTCAACGGCAAAAGGAGGGCTGTTACAGAGAAGTCTACCCCGTTAATAATTGCGAATGCGAAGACAACAACAAGATTTATAGTTAGATTTATTAGAGCAGATAAACTACTAGAGAAAACTATAATCCACCTAGGAATTCTAATCTTTCGAATTAAGTCACCTCTTCCTACGATTGACCCGAGGCTTTGACTAGTCATTTCAACAAAGAAATTCCAAAGTACAATACCTAAAAGCAAATATACAGGGAAATGCTGTACGTCCTTGCCTATCTTCAAAAAATAAACAAATACAATATAGAGAATTATAAAAAGAAGCAAAGGCTTCAGGAGCGACCAGGCATACCCCAGGATTGACCCCTGATAACGAAGTTTAAAATCAGTTCGTACAAGCTCGGCCAATAGAACTCTATTCTGTTTTGATAAGTAAGTCTTCATGTCTTTGCTATTATTATAAATGAACATGTTAAATACGTCGACACCAAGAGCAGCTATTGTAGTTCTAAATTACAAAGCTATTGAAGATACCTTGGCTTGCATTGAGTCGCTGATGCACCAAAGTTATAAAGATTTTCATATTATAGTTGTCGAAAATGGATCCCGTGACACTTCCGCAGTTGAACTACACAAACTTGAGAAAAAATACCCAGAAAAGATTACTGTTTTATACAACGAACATAACCTTGGTTTCACAGGAGGGGTTAATACCGGTATAGAGTGGGCGCAAAACCACCAATACCCCTATGTCGCCCTCTTTAATAACGATGCTATTGCAGATAGGATATGGCTAGAATCACTTGTCACTAAAATAGAAACCAGCAAAGAGCTCGGCATCGTAACCAGCTTACTATTAAGGCAAGATGGAAACACCATAGATAGTACCGCAGAGCAATATAGCACATGGGGACTTGCCTTTCCTCAGAACCGTGATAAACCCGTCACCGAAGCCCCACAAGAGGCACTAATTTTTGGCGCAACGGGTGGGGCTAGTCTATATCGTATGGAAATGCTCCGTGATATAGGGGTTTTTGATGAGTCGTTTTTTGCTTACTACGAAGATGTGGACCTTAGTTTTCGCGCCCAACTGGCTGGTTGGAAAATTATGTACACACCAAATGCGATCGCCTACCACAAGCAGGGTGCAACAAGTAATAAAATGCCTGGCGGGTTTACTATTTATCAGACATTCAAAAACCTACCCCTACTGTTTACCAAAAATGTCCCTAGAGGTTTATTATTCTCCGTGGGTATCCGTTTTTGGTTTGCATACATCATGATGCTTGGGCATGCAATCAAAAAAGGACGTGGCTGGCCCGCGCTCAAGGGTTGGATAAAAAGCATTCAGCTTTTTTGGACGTCTGCCCTCCCTGCCAGACGAAAAATACAGAGTAATAAAAAAGTATCAACTGCTTATATCCGCTCAATCCTCTGGCCTGATCTTCCCCCTGATCAAACTGGCCTGCGCAAAGTGCGTAAATTCTTCACAGGTAAATAATTATGAAATTATTGGAATATGAGGCTAAGAATATTTTGCGCATTGGGGATATCTCCGTGCCTACGTCGACACTCATAAAATCAACTGGAGATATGGTCGATCTCCCCACTGTCTTAAAATCACAAGTCCCAGTTGGCGGACGGGGCAAACTTGGCGGAGTTGTTGTCGTAGAGGATACAGCCGCTTTAAATAAAGCCGTAGACAGCTTGTTCAATCTAGATATAAAGGGCTATAAGCCAAACACAATCCTCGCCGAAGAAAAATTAGACATAGCTGCCGAGCACTACGTCTCACTTCTTGTCGATCGTAGTTCGGCCAGCATCAGGTTGGTCGCTCATAAAAATGGTGGCATTGAAGTTGAAGATAATAGCACTGAAGATTTTTTGAATTTGCCAATCGATAATACCAACGTTGATGACCGCGCAGACAAACTAGCCGCCTATCTAGGGTACGATGTTCTTCTTATAAAACCACTGCTTGTGAAACTCTACAGTACTTTTATTAAAAATGATGTTCTGCTTCTAGAGATTAACCCTTTAGTTTATACAAAAAATGGCGATCTTGTCTGCGGAGATTGCAAGATGGAACTTGATGACGCAGCCGCGTTTCGCCACCCGGATTGGAATTTTGAAGAAAAACCAAGTGATGCGAATTTCGTCGTCTTAAATAAGAAAGGTACTATTGCGACAATCGCCAATGGAGCCGGACTTGCCATGGCAACCGTCGATGCGGTAGCTGCTAGAGGTATGACACCCGCCAACTTCCTCGATATTGGAGGTGGTGCAAACACGGAAAGTGTCTTAAAGGCATTTCGAAAAATCGTAGAATTTGAGAATATTCAGGCGATCGTTATAAACATATTCGCCGGTATCACCAGGTGCGACGAGGTTGCAAGGGCGATTATTGCCGCAAAAGAACAGATCGACACCCTGCCACCCCTATTCATTCGTCTGGCTGGTACGAACTTCGAAGAGGCCGTTACTCTACTTGAAGCTCAGAACATAGCCACACTTCCTACTCTCGAAAAGTGCCTGTCAGCTGCAAAAGAGGCAAGTCGTGAATAGTACTATCTTCACCACTAAAAACATTATCGTTCAAGGTATCACCGGAAGCCATGGATCTTTCCATACCGCAGCCATGCTGGCAGCAGGGACAAATATCGTTGCGGGAACTTCACCAAACAAGGCCGGACAAGTTATTAATGGAGTACCCGTCTATGCGACCATTGCTGATATTCAAAAAGATCACACAGTAGATACAACTGTAATCTTTGTCCCCGCTCCTTTTGCAAAAGATGCAATGCTCGAAGCTATTGCCGCTAAAATACCTCTTATCATCTGTATAACCGAAGGTGTTCCAGTACATGACATGCTTGTCGTAAAAAAGCAGGCGGATGCAGCCGGTATCGTACTCATTGGACCAAATTGCCCCGGTGTTCTTGTCCCTGGGATTAATAAACTAGGGATTATTCCGGCCAATATGGGTACACCCGGTACTATCGGTATCGTCAGCCGATCAGGAACGCTTACGTACGAGGCCGCCGCCGGCTTAACAGCACGAAGTATTGGACAAAAATATATCATCGGCATAGGCGGCGACCGTATTCAGGGCACTGATTTTGTAGATTGTCTAGAATTGTTTGAAAATGACCCAGACATCACATCAATTGTGCTCATTGGTGAAATCGGTGGTACGAGTGAGTTAAAGGCCGCAGACTATATCGCCTCACATGTTTCAAAGCCTGTCTTTGCCTACATCGCTGGCCACACAGCACCTAAGGGTGTATCCCTGGGTCACGCAGGGGCAATCCTGGGAAGTGATGACGAATCGGCGGGCATAAAAACACTCGCACTCGCAAAGGCTGGTGCCTACACATACGACAGCATCACCCAGCTTATCGAATCAGTAAAGTGATATACTAGACATAATGGCTCGCCACAAGAAAATCAGCATTCTTATCCCTGCATACAACGAACAGGAAGTCCTTAGTCACCTCTATGAACGATTAAATAAACTAGCGGGTGAAACATCAGATTACGATTTTGAATTCTTGTTTATCAACGACGGAAGTCGCGACCGAACACTTGAAATTATTAAAGGCTACGCCGAAAAAGATCCTCGTGTTGCCTATGTAAACCTTTCCCGCAATTTCGGTAAAGAGACGGCAATGCTTGCCGGTCTCGATCACGCTACCGGTGACGCTACCGTTATTATCGATGCAGACCTGCAGGACCCGCCAGAACTCATCCCCCAGATGCTTAAATACTGGGAAGAGGGATACGATGACGTATACGCCAGACGAACCAGCCGAAATGGCGAGTCATGGCTTAAAAAAGCAACATCGAGCGCCTTTTACAGAGTCCTGCAACAATCTACGCAAATCCCGATACAGCAAGATACGGGTGACTTTCGTCTACTCGATAAACGCTGCGTTGAAGCGCTAAAACAGATTCGTGAAAGCCAGCGTTACACAAAAGGCATGTTTAGCTGGATTGGCTACAAGAAAAAAGAAATTACCTATGAACGTGACCCTCGTGTGGCGGGTGAAACCAAATGGAACTATTTTAAACTAATCAACCTGGCTATCGACGGCATTACATCGTTTACCACCTCACCACTTCGCATTTCATCAATCCTTGGAATCTTAGTATCAATCAGCGCATTTATCTACATTGTCTACCTAGTTATCCGGACTGCCGCGTTTGGTACTGACCTTGCAGGTTACCCATCAATGATGGCCGTCATCTTGTTCCTGGGTGGCATACAGCTTCTTTCACTTGGTGTTATTGGCGAATACGTGGGCCGTATCTTTAACGAAACAAAAAACCGCCCGCTGTATTTCGTAGAGGAATATCACCCTGGTGATCACAAAAAATAACTCGAAAAAAGTTCGGTTCATGATGGTTGGTGGTATTAACACGCTAATCGATTTTGGGATTTTGTTTACACTAAAGGCACTGGGATTACCAACAATTAGCGCAAATGTAATTTCCACAACAGCTGCATTTTGTTTTAGCTTCTTTGCAAATAAAAAATACACGTTTAAAACAACTGGCGGTAATCTAAAACGCGAAATCATTCTTTTTGTCGTCGTGACCCTATTTGCTCTTTGGGTGCTTCAGGCAATTGTCATCAATATCGTCCAGGCTTCACTTGCGAGTAGCGGA